>JAYROD010000292.1:0-6594 GCA_041911835.1 Fimbriimonadaceae bacterium
TCCGACGAAGCAAAGCCTGTTTCTGATCGACGTGAACGCTCCTGACGTGAGCTACGACGGGACGAAGATCCTCTTCTCAGGCCTGCCTCAGGGAAACTACAGCCCCGATCCCGATGGGAGCTGCGGCGCTTGGAGAATCTACGCCATCGATGTAGACGGCACCCACCTCCGACAAATCACCACTTCAAATCAGACCTTTACCCAACAGGAGCTGCGCGACCATTTTCCGCCGGACCCCAGCGGTTATTACCAGGCGGCCGATCGATTCTTTTTCGAGGGATACGACGATACCGATCCTTGCTGGCTCCCGGACGGGAGGATCTGCTTCTCGTCCACTCGATATTACAGTTTCGCTCAATACAGCGGCGTTCGAACGTCGAACCTGTTCATCGTCAACTCCGACGGAAGCGATCTTCATCGAATTACAACGGAGCGCAACGGCGCGGACCGCCCAGTAGTCGATCCGAAAACAGGCAAGATCGTCTACTCGCGGTGGTGGAGAAATCACCGGTTCCCCATCGACGACTTAAGTACTGTGCCAGACCCAAATGGGGGGTACATCCGCAAAGACGGCCTCAGCGCGGATCGCAACAATCAAACCGGCGGTCCGGACTATCTCTTCAAGAACGCCTGGCATGCGGCATCGATCAATCCTGACGGCACTGACCTCGCCATGTTCTCCGATTTCTTCCGGAGTGACGATGACAACCATATGTATGGGGGGAGCTTCGCCGCCAACGGCGATCTCGTCGCCAGCTACTTCCCGATGAACAACATGACCGAAGCCGCGGGTTTCGGCGGCATTAGGCGGTTCATCCGAGGGTTTGGGAAGTACGCCTCGATTCTGGGCATCACTTTTCCAACCGGAAACTACGTCCATCCCTCGAACCCAACCTCATACGGCGTTTTCGTGGGTGACTATGCGGCCGATCCGTGTGTGCTGGCTGACGGCCGACTGCTCGTCTCATGGGCGCCGAGCGTCGACCAAGATTACGGGCTTTATGTCTGCGCCCCGGACGGCGGGAATCGGACGCTTGTGCTCGACTTGCCAGGTACGACGGAGCTGCGCGCAAAAGAAATCGTGGCCCGGCCCGTTCCACCAATTATCGCCGACATCATTCCTGAACGAGCCCCTACCCTGCCTCCCATGACCGAACAAGAAGCCTATGCGCAGGGCGTGTTCCTCTTCAACGACTTCAACGTTTACTTCAACGCCCCGGTGGATAGCGACATTGTCAGTGCGCCGGCGGTGGGATCGGCCAAGTCGATCCGCTTCTTCATGGACCAGCAGCGCTCCAGCCCGGGGTCTTTCCCCAATCTCGATTGGCCGACGCTGCTTCAAGAGGTTCCCATTGGCGCAGACGGCTCCCTCAATACGGAGGTCCCTGCAGACGTACCGCTGTTCGAACAGATCCGCTCCGAATCGGATGCCACCGTTCCCTTTACGGGCGGCCCATATCGGGATGGCGCGGCGCATGTCGCCGGCCTTAATTTCGGGCGCCCCGATGCCATCGTAAACTGCGTCGGGTGCCACACCGGCCACTCCATGATTCCCGTGCCCAGCCAGCCCAACGACATCCTTTACACGAATTTGGCCCCCGGGGCGACGGTTTCGGTCTCCTCGACCCGAGATCCCAGCACGAATGGAGGCCTCATCGATCGCAAGGTCCTCAAAGGCGAAATCTGGCGCTACTGGAACTCGGCCCCCGGACAGCAGACCGGCCAATGGGTTCGGCTCGACTTCCAGGTTCCGATCCGCGTGAAATACGTGCGACTCTATAACCCGAGGTTCGGAGACGTCGCCAACAGTTCGATTCAAGTGAACCAGGCTACCGTCCAGCTCCTCCAGGATGGCAATGTGGTGTTTCAACGAAGGGTCGGGCCGCTCTCGGTGCGGGGCACCGTGGCGCTGTTCAAATACATCCGCTGCAATGGGGTTCGCGTCAATCTGGACAGCGTAACAGGGACGTTTTATGGAAGCCACCTGGCCGCGCTTGCAGAGGTGGAAGTCGTCGCGAAGGGCGAAAACTGAGGACGATTGGCGCCCTCGGAGGGACTCGAACCCCCGACGCCCTCCTTAGGACGGAGGCGCTCTATCCTCTGAGCTACGAGGGCGCTCAGCCAACCTAGTTTAGCATCTGGGTGAGAGACTCGTTAGACCGAACACGCCTTCGTCAATTTGGACAACTCATGTTCGCTCCAATGGGAGTAGCCTTGTTGAAAATGATGATTTCGCTCCTGTTCTCCCTCCTCTCTCAACCGCCGGCGGCTATGGCGACTTGGCCGAACTCCAAGGCCATAGCCGCCGACCCGCAAGAGGTCCATCTGAGGAACCTCAAGCAGGTCACGTTCGGTGGGCAGAACGCGGAAGCCTATTGGGATGTCAAGGGCAAGATGCTCACTTTCCAATCCACCCAACCCGGCTATCCCGATGAACAAATTTTCACCATGAACGGCGACGGCAGTAACCGAAGACTGATGAGCACCGGCCAGGGGCGCTGCACCTGCAGCTACTTCTCGCCAGACAACAAGTGGCTCTACTTTAGCAGCACGCACGCCGACAGCCCGGGCACGCAGGAAAAACCCGACATGAGCAAAGGCTATGTCTGGTCGGTCTATCCAACCTATGCGATGTACAAGACCCCGGTCGGCGGAGGCCCTTTCACCCAGATCCTCAAGGAAAAGGGCTACGTGGCCGAAACAACCATCGCCCCGAACGGGAAGTACATGGTTTTTACGAGTGATTTCGAGGGTGATCTCGAGATCTATCGTTGCGACCTGGACGGCAAAAACGTCAAGCGCCTGACCCATGAGCTGGGCTATGACGGCGGTCCATTCGTGAGCTGGGACAGCAAGCACGTCGTCTATCGCCGCCAGGCGGTGAGTTCAGAAGCCGAGAAGACCGATTATCTCGACCTCCTAAGCCACAATCTCGTCCGGCCGACCAAACTCGAAATCTGGATCATGGACGCCGACGGCTCCAACAAGCGCCAGGTCACTCACCTCGACGCCGCATCCTTCGGACCGTTCCTCCTGCCAGACAATAAGCGCATCATCTTCAGTTCCAACTATGGCGACCCTAAGGGCCGGGAGTTCGACCTGTTCCTGATCAACGTCGACGGCACCGGCCTCGAGCGTGTCACCTACGCCAAGGATTTCGACGGCTTCCCGATGATCACGCGCGACGGCAAGAAGATCGTGTTCGCCTCGAACCGTTTCGGCGCCGTCGCCCACGAGACGAACATCTTCGTCGCCGACTGGGTGAAGTAGGGTCCTGTTTAGACCAATCTCGACCCCTCCCAAAAAAGGGGAGGGGCCGAGTTCAGCGACTTAAAGTTTGAGCTTCGCGGCTAATGCAGCACGCTCCACTTCACATAGTCGAAGTAGATTCGGTGTGCGCCTTGTGAGTAGCCTGCTTTCACATAGTGGGTGACCCGGATCGAGCATGCCTCAGGGTTCTTGCTCCTGAAACTTCCATCTTCGTCGCACTGAAACCCTGAGGCTTTACGCTGCAATGCCCTGCCGGCGAAACTCCACTTCCATGGAGCGGCAAAGGCACTATGCCAATCCAAAAAGAGCCCGGCATCAGCGTCTTTGTGACGACGGCTGGTCGAGCGCAAGGCCCTGCTTAAACTGCAAATGGGAATGGGAGTCTGGCCTCGATTACAGCGCTGGAATGGAAAGCCTCAGGGTTCCGGTCTGCCGCGGGAGTACGTCGGAAGTGAGAGAACCCTGAGGCATGGGAAAAAGGGTCATGGTACAACGAGGCTACGGGAGAGTCACTTCATGGGCACGAGAAGGATGACGCCCATGATTCAGACCATTGGGACTATGTTGACAGGCACGGCTGGAAGTGGCGAATTGATGCAAAAACAGGCAAAAAAACAAAGAAGGGCTACAGGAAATATCAGAAGAAAAAGAGAAGCGCGAAACCACCTGGAGGCGCATAGTTGACTGCACTTCATCCAGTTTCGCTGGGCGCGAAAGGTGTTTCCCTGGCCTTGGAACTTCTTACCGACAGCGATTTATCGAAATTCGTTTCAGGCGGGAACCTTGAGCCATGCGACGCATGGATATATCTTCCAGAAGGCATTGAGTCGAAGGATTTACCAGATCCTCACTGGGGGCTCTGGAACGAGCTACCCACTAAGATTACACAGGGAATAATCAACCGATCGGCCCGAGCGGTCGAGAATATCGTTGCTGAGATCGGCGCGAGCCTTGTCGACCCTTGCATGGTCTTTGCTGATCCGCTCCGAAAAAGTGCGACACTCGAGCTTTGCGACGGCACGGTCCTGAGTCCCATCGCGGAGACCCCACCGTTCGGGAAGTACTATATGCTAGGTGGCAATCTGCTGACTCCAGGGAACGTAGGAGTGTTGATTGATTATTGCGACGCAATTTTCGCAGGTGGAGGCTTGCTCGGAAGCTGCGCGACGAGTTCGACGACAATGATACCTACGATAAAAGAAGTTCGAGAACTCATTCAATCGCCTTGCGCGTTTGTTTGCGGTGCTTACGACGGCGAGGCGACAATCATTGTTAGCATGGACTGCGCAAAAGTGAATTTGGATGTCTTGAAAGCGTACGTTAGAGTATCCGGTCCGCAGGCGATGTCAATTCGCCCAACACGCCGCAAGGCAACATGACCTACACCTACTATGGGGATGGTTCTCGCCACACGATGGTCGAAGGCGTCGGAACCACGACCTATTCTTACGACAACGCGCAAAGGCTAACGAGCCTCGTCAACCCCTACAGCGAGACCACAACCTGGGACTACGATGCCGCCGACCGCTGCACGAAGCAGACCTTCGATACCGGCTTCTACACCAGCTTTGGCTACGACACGCGCGACCGCCTGACAAGCCTCACGCACAAGAATTCGTCCAATTCGACGATTTCCAGCGAAAGTTACGTCTATGACGACGCGAGCAATCTCTACACCAAAACCGTCGATGGCACTACCACGACTTATGGCTACGACAACGCCGACCAGCTCACTTCTGAATCTCGCTCCGGATATTCGGCGAGCTATACCTATGATGCAAACGGCAACCGCGCCACCAAAACCCTCGGCGGGACCACCGACACCTACCACAACAATAACGTCGACGAGCTGACCTATATTTCGGTCGGCGGTGTGACGACGAAATCCTACACTTACGACGATGCTGGCAGGACCAAAACCGTAGTTGTTGGCGGCAACACGACTTCGCTCGATTATGACTACGAGGGTCGCCTGACGCAAATAACTTATCCTTCGACAGCGACCAACACCTTCACCTACAACGCGCTCGATGCGAGGGTTGGGAAAGTGGATTCAGCAGGGACTTTTGCTTACAAGCGCGACGGTGCCAATCCAGTCGACTCTCTTCTTTCTGACGGTGTCGCCGCGTTTACCCCCAGTGTTTCCGAACGAAGAAGCGGAACTACAAAGTTTTACGAAAGAGACAACATGTGGTCAATTTCGCGAATAACCAACACATCGCAGGCCACAACTGACACACGTCAATCCGATGCGTTTGGTTTACAACTCGCATCCACCGGATCGACGGCAACCCCATTCGGCTTTGGAGGCGGATGGGGCTACCAATGTGATACCGATTCAGGGCTACTACTTTCCGGCTGCCGTTACTACGATCCGGCCTCAGGGCGATTTCTAACCCGGGATCCAGCCGATTACGGACGGAATGGGTATGCGTACTGCAATAACAGACCAACAGTAGCGGTCGACCCCACCGGGAAGGTCATGGCCGTTGTCGTCGCTTCTGTGTTGGTCGGAAATGACGAAAGCTCCGAAGACGATGGATGGTTAGATCGATTCCTTCATTTAGGTGGAAAGGGCGGAAATAATAAGGGCAGGGGAGACGATCCGTTTTACAACCTGGATCGCGATGCGCTTGCGGACAAAGCCCGAAATGGGACACCTGGCGAAAAGAAACGTGCGATTCGCATTCAGAAGGAGAAGGGCTGGCGTGGCCGAGCCAACGACAGCAACTTTGGTGCAATGCCTCCCGTGATTGACCCCATTACCGTTCCGCGCGTCATCCCGATCGTCCCACCCGCCGTGCCAGAATTTGGATTACCAACCTTCCCGTTCATAATTTTCAAGCGACTGCTTCCACCGGAATTGTGGGGAGACCCTGTGGCATGATGAATTGGAGGCTGAATCTGAAAGGGGAAACCTATTGATGCGGAGTCGAAAGCACAGCGATGCCATAAAACCCTCCGATAGTGCACATGATGAAGATGAACTGCTCCGCTCGAGTGCATCCGAAAGCTGGCAGGCTCGCCTCCGTATCATACAGGAACTATCCGAAGGGGAGATTCCCAGCCTGCAAGTGGCAGCACGACTATTGATCTTGCGAGCAGGGCTATGCGACCCGAACTATTTAGTTCGTCAAGCGGCCGCCGGAGAGCTTGGAACGCTAGGAAGGCGGTCCGATTTCTCTCGACTCATCCCTCTACTCGATGATTCTTCTTGGATCGTTCGGTGCTCGGCAGTCGCCTCCATCTCGTCCTTAAGTCCGAAACGTGCGCGACGACTACTGATCCGTTCGGCCACCGAGGACCGAAATCCCCACGTCCGCA
>JAYROD010000293.1:0-10377 GCA_041911835.1 Fimbriimonadaceae bacterium
CGACGGGTGGCACTATTTCTCCCATCGCATCAGCGCCCCGGACAACAGCTGTCTCAAGTGCCACGGCGCGAATGGCGAGCAGGTGATCCGAAATGAGGACAGCGTCGTGCGAAAAGTGGGTGACCCTGTCGGACTCTTTGTGATCGCGCTCAAGAGGAATTAGACGCTATGTGCTGTGGTCGCATCACTCCGTGGCTCTTTGCATTGGCGATCATTGGATGGGGAATGTCGATGCAGCCCAAGCAAGCCGATCCAGAGAAATCGCTCATCGACCGAATGCATGCCTACTACCAGAGTCAATTCGACAACCTTGAATTGCTCAAGCAAGGCATCTTTGGGGCCGCCCGAGTCGAGCGGAGCGCGATCAAGGCTCACGGACGCGAAGGGGGAGATCCCGGTTTCAATCCTCCGGGATACGTGACCATGGTCACCATCTACGGGAACCATGGCGCGCGACTCGATCCAAAGACGATTTCTGACCGATATCGACGCCAGCCACGATCGGAGAAGGAACCGATTGCCGAATGGCCGGACACTCAGAAGTTGAATGCGCTCGTTTCCCGCGCTGCTGCCCTAGCGGCTAAGGGCAACAAAGGGCCGTTTTCGACGACCACGAACGGCTGGCGAATCGAGATTCGACCGATCGTGCTTTCGAAGCCAGAATGTCTCAAGTGCCACAAACCACTGAAAAAGGACGACGCCGTGGCACTTGCGATGTACTCCGTGCACCGGAACGGCCCGGCGTCAAGTCGTTAGCCCAGGTACAATCAGCCCTCCAGTCGGGGCGTGGCGCAGTTTGGTAGCGCACCTGCTTTGGGAGCAGGGGGTCGCGTGTTCGAATCACGCCGCCCCGACCACCTTTCCCACTTCTTTACCGCTGACCGTAACGATTTCGATACCGATCGTGCCATTTCTCTGCTTCTTCGGCGGGCAACGGTAGAGGTCTTCCGATCTGCATCGCAAGCCAAATCGTCTTGGCCGCATCTTCAACCATGGCCGCCGACTTCAGGGCCGAACTCGGAGAGTCGCCCCACGCGAACACCCCATGATTCGCCAGAAGGATCGCCGGCCCGGAGTTTCGATGCTTCAAGATCGATTCTGCAATATGGAATCCCTCATTGTCGGCATACGGTGCGCAAGGAATCTCATCCCCAAACTGGTCGGCGACCGATGTGAGCGCCATCGGAATCGGCATTCCACAGGCGGCAAAGGCGGTGGCATAGTTGCTGTGGGTGTGAACGATGCCCCTGATACCCGGCAGGTGTCGATAGAGATGGAGGTGATGCGGAAGATCGACGCTTGGGCTGAATCTCGTCGTCGATGGACGCCCCGATTCGAAGTCCACATCCACCAGGGAGTCCTCGACGATCGCCTGATAGTCCATCCCAGATGGTTTGATCACCACAACTCCCGATTCCGGATCGTAGCCGCTCACGTTTCCCGAATGGAGCCGTACGAGGCCAAGTTCCGGCAGGCTCCGGTTCGCCTTCAAGACCTCTCGCCTCAGCGCTTCGAGGCTCATCGGGCACGGACCCTCGTTCGGATCCTGATCAATTCCTTCATTACGCCTCGCAGATCCCCCTGCTGACCGAGTCCAAAGGCATCGTGAAGCACTCGGTAGAGGCGGTAGAGTTCGCGGTAGGTCTCGACGCCCGATGGATTGGGAATGTATTCGTGAGGCTTCGTTCCAGTCATTGCTTGCTGTGCGGAACTGACATTTGGATGCGCACCCCCTACGACGGACCCGAAAATGGCTGCTCCGAGGGCGCACGTCTGTGCGGACCTGCTCAGCTTCATCGGCCGATCGAGCACATCCGCGTAGATTTGCATCGTCAGGGGGCTTTTCTCAGCGATGCCGCCGCAGATGACGACCTCATCAATCCCAACGCCGTATGCGCCGATGCGCTCAATGATGGTGAGAGCCCCAAATGCCGTTGCTTCGATCAACGCGCGATAAATTTCCGGCGCGGACGTTTGAAGGGTTTGGCCGATAAGAAGTCCCGAGAGCAGCGGATCAACCAGCACGGTTCGGTTGCCGTTGTTCCAGTCGAGGGCAAGCAATCCCGATTCCCCGGGCTTGAGTTCCAACGCGGACTGCGACAGCGCCTCGTGAGCGTCGACGCCACCTGCTGAGGCAGGTGAGAGGTGCTTGACGAACCAGTTGAAAAGGTCGCCAACGGCGGATTGCCCCGCTTCGATCCCTACGAGTCGGGGGATTACTGAGCCTGGGACGATTCCGCACACTCCCGGAATATCCGGAATGCCTTCGTCGCCGACCATGATGTCGCACGTACTCGTCCCCATGATCTTGACCAAGGTCCCTGGACGAATCCCGCTGCCGACGGCGCCTAGATGCGCGTCAAACGCTCCGACGGCGACTGGGATTCCTGGGCTCAGCCCGACTTGGCTCGCCATCTCCGGCGACAGATGGCCGGCCGCCTCATCGGCGCAATGGGCCTGGTCATAAAGCCGGTTGCGAAGCGGCCCCAACCGGGGGTCCAATCCGTTCAGAAATGCCGCCGAAGGAAGTCCACCCCATTCGTCGCTGAACATGGCTTTGTGGCCCGCGGCGCAGATGCTGCGCTTTATGGAACCAGGGTCGAGTTTTCCGGTGAGAAATGCCGGTACGTAGTCGCAACACTCGACCCAGGAGTAGGCTGCCTCGAAGACTTCAGGTGCGGATCGCGCGCAATGGAGAATCTTCGACCAGAACCACTCGGAGGAATAAACTCCACCGCATTTTGCGAGATACGGCTCCGATTGAGCTAGGTCGGTAATTTCTGCGGCTTCGGCGAAAGCCGTGTGATCTTTCCAGAGCCAAGCTTGGGCTGCAGGATCATCTGCAAATCGAGGCGATTTGGCAAGTGGTACCCCCCTGGCATCCACAGGAATGGGCGTTGAGCCGGTGGTATCGATCCCGATGCCAACGATGGCTCCACGATCGAAGCCTTGGATATCCTTTGCAGCGACGAGAGCTGCCCGAACCGATTCAAGAAAGCCCTTCTCGTATTCGCCGGGGCTTTGTCGGGCGAGGTTCGGGTCTTGAGGATCGCCGTGAACGCCTTCTTCGCCGCCTTCATAGCTGTAAACCCCGGTGGCGATTTCGTCTCCGCTAGCCGTATCCACGATCAGCGCCCGAACGCTGTTTGTTCCGTAGTCGACCCCCAACGCATAGCTGTGCCCCGATGCCACACCCATCGAGTGGAGGGTACCTCTTGGTCCTATACCAAAAGCGGAGGCGTCAGTTGTCGACCGAGGTCGAGGGAGCGGGCTTGGGCATCTGCGTCTTGAACTCGTCGACGAATAGCTTGAGGTCGGACATTTTAGCTTGTCTTTCTTCGGCATCCAGGGACTTGTCCCGACGGATGGCCTCAAAGATCATTTGAGAAAGCATCGGCCTCGGCAAGTCATTCAGCGCGACCGTTCTCTTCGCACCGTCCTGAAGCAGGACGGCGTCGTCGCCGCTCGCCCAAGCGGTCGTGCGCTTTCCGCCCCGGTCCAATCGACCTCCGACAACGTACGGGTTGCTTTCCGTTGAGTCGGCAAACTGCTCCTCAAACCACGACCAAAGGTTTTGAAGCCTGCCATATTTCGCTGCCAGGTCGACGAACCCCGACTTCCCGACCATTCCCTTCTGACGGGCGAGCCAAAGCAGCAGCGGTGTGTAATCGAGCTCCTTGTTGGCTTGATCCCTAACGTGCTGAAAATCCAGACCGTCGCCGAACTTTCCCGCGAGGGGTGGCATACCTGGCGGCATCGCCTTTTGAGCTTGGCTCATGGCGTTTTCAATCTGCTTTGAGATGTCCGGGACTTTAATGTCCGATGGGTCGTTGGGAGTCGGCGTCTGTGGAGGCGTCTTCTGCTCGGTTTTGGGGACCGCCGATTCCTTGGAGGTGTCAGCCTTCGTGGCGGGCGGAACCGGCACCTTGGCCTCGATCTCCTTCCCCATATCTTTCAGTTTGCTGAGGTCGAGCTCCGGGAAGAACGTACTTGACGGCACGCGCATCGCCGCAGTGTCCGGCGGAAGCGACTCGCGCTCGCTCTTTTGGCGCAAGATGTAGCCGGCCAGAAGCCCAACCACAACGAGCAGCACTCCAATTACGCCGAGCGAAACGGGCACCGAAACCCTTCGGCTTTGGGCCACCTTTTGCCGTGCACGCGGCGTGTCGACCGCCAATTCGTAGACACCCACGAGTTCCGGGAGATTCCTCAGCTGTTTGTTGCCGAGTGCGACGGCGTTAACCGGCAAGGTCTGCTTGACTAGGTCGAAAACGGTCTGAGAAATCCAAATGCCCCCCGGGCGAGCTTCGGCCTGGAGCCTCGCGGCGACGTTAACACCGTTACCCTTCGCATCGTTCTCGCTGAGCATCACGTCGCCGACGTGGATGCCGATGCGGTGAGGCAGGTGGAGCCCATTGGGGTCATCTGCCTCTTGCTGAGCCAATTGGCGCTGGATCTCGATGGCGCACCCGACGGCTTGAGCCGCGCTGCTGAAAAGAATGAGGAGTCCATCGCCGGTGTTCTTGACGACTCGGCCTTCGAATTGCTGCGCCAGCGACTCCATGAGGCTGAAATCCCGATCGACGGTCTTTAAGGCGAGGTCCTCATCGGTTCCGGCAAGCGTCGAATAACCCACCGCGTCCGTAAAGAGGATCGCGGCGAGCGAGCGCTGCACGGGAGAGGTCGAGGTCGGCTCCATGGAGATCTGCACCCATTATGATGACGCCTTTTGCCGCCCCGGCGTGGCTAAAGGCCCGTGCTGAGCCGGAACGCCTCTTCCCGGTATCATCCAGAACCGATGGAACCCCTGCGATCTCAGGTCAACCTTCAAGACTCAGACCACGCAGCAAATCGCGCGTTCATGGACGGCGTGATGCGGGAATTCCGCGAAAAGCTTGCGCGCGCAGCCGAAGGGGGAGGCGCAGAGGCGGTCGCCAAACATAAAGGCAGGGGAAAGCTGCTGGCTAGGGAGCGAATCGATGCGCTCCTCGACGATGGAGCTCCATTTCTTGAATTCAGCACGCTGGCAGCAGACGGGATGTATGGCGGTGAAGCGCCATGTGCCGGGATCGTCACAGGGATCGGTCGGATTCACGGCCGCGAGTGCATCATCGTCGCCAATGACGCGACGGTCAAGGGCGGGACGTACTTTCCAATCACGGTGAAGAAGCATCTCCGGGCCCAAGAGATCGCGCTCGAGAACCGGCTTCCCTGCGTGTATTTGGTGGACTCGGGCGGGGCGTTTCTGCCCCTCCAAAGCGAAGTATTCCCGGACCGGGACCATTTCGGTCGCATCTTCTATAACCAAGCCGTCATGGCCTCCAAGGGTATCCCCCAAATTGCGGCAGTCATGGGGTCGTGCACGGCTGGCGGGGCCTATGTGCCTGCCATGAGCGACGAGGCCGTGATCGTCAAGAACCAGGGCACTATCTTTTTGGGTGGTCCGCCACTCGTCAAAGCGGCGACAGGCGAAGAAGTGACCGTCGAAGACCTGGGTGGCGCAGACGTTCATACTCGGATCAGCGGTGTCGCCGATCACTTGGCCGAAGATGACGGCCATGCGTTGGAGATCGTCAGAAACATCATTGAGACGCTTGGCCCCTCTCGCACCCGAGCAGCGGATTTGGGTCTGAAGGCAGCAGAAGATCCCCTTTATGATGCGCAAGATCTGTATTCCCTCGTGCCGTCGGATTCGAAAACGCCGATGGCGATGCGAGAGGTTCTGGCCCGAATCATCGACGGCTCAAAGCTTCAGGAATTCAAAGCCAACTTCGGCACGACGCTCATCTGCGGATTTGCCCGATTCCACGGCCGACTCGCGGGCGTCCTCGCGAACGATGGGATTTTGTTCAGCGAGTCAGCTCAAAAGGGAGCGCACTTCATCGAGCTCTGCGATCAGCGCGAGATTCCTTTAGTGTTCATCCAGAACATCACCGGATTCATGGTGGGTCGGAAGTACGAAAACGAGGGGATCGCCAAGCACGGGGCCAAGCTCGTGACGGCGGTTTCTACGGCTAACGTTCCCAAATTCACGGTTATCGTCGGAGGGTCATACGGCGCGGGGAACTATGGGATGTGCGGTCGCGCCTATCAGCCCCGACAGCTATGGATGTGGCCGAACGCCCGAATTTCGGTCATGGGAGGAGAGCAAGCGGCGAACGTGCTCCTCACGGTCAAGCTGGATCAGTTGGCGGCCAAGGGAGCGTCGATGTCGCCGGAGGAGCAGGAGGCGTTCCGCGCTCCGACGCTGCAGAAATACGACGCCGAATCGTCTGCCTATTATTCGACCGCTCGGCTGTGGGATGACGGGATCATCGATCCAGTCGATACTCGGCGTGTGATCGCGCTGGGTATGGAGGCGGCTCTGCACGGGCCGGCGGAGGCTGCGGGGTTCAGTCTTTTCCGGATGTGAGGGGGACTGGGGGGCTCGGCGGGTTATTGGAGCACTTTTCGTTCGAAAAGGATCAGCTCCGACTCCGTGCGAAATCCGAGTTCGACGTTCAGCTTGAGCATTGGGTTATTGGCTTCGTTGTCTGTCCCGACGCGTTCGATGCCATTTTTTTTGGCCCACTGGAGCGCATGCAGTTTCAGGGCCCTTGCTATGCCTTGGCGGCGATAGGGTCTGAGCACACCGGTCAGGCCGGTCGCAGCTAATTTGGGGTCGACGTGGTTGCGATGGATTCTGGTCATCCCGACCCACTCATCGTCGACGAGCGCGATGAAGCTGCTCGAGCGATCGAAGTGGGCATCGAGGACTTGCCGTCGATAGGTTTCAAGTGGAATCTCCGCAAACTGTGCCTGCAGCGGCACATCGGCCATCAGGTCCATTTCGAGCCGCCAAACCCTTTCAATCCAGGCGTCGGGAAACCGATCGCTCAACTCGGTAAGCGTTCGAATCTCCCATCCGCTGCCGTTCCCGTCAGCTATTTCTCGGGCGAATCGCGAATCGTCGAATTCTTGGAGTTTCAGCGCGCTGACTGGATTGTGTTGGCCCTCGGAGAATCCCAGCGACTTGAAGACTTGGACCATCTCAGGGCTCGAAGTGAACGCGATCGAGCCAACGACCTTAGCGCCTCTTTCGGCTGCGTTCGCGACCAGGTATTCGACCAACTCCACGCCGATTTCATATGTGTCGGGGCCCGGCGCAGGAAATGCGATCAACTCCATCCGATCTTTTGCATCGAGCCAATAGGCGCGAATGACGGTTCCGTGCCCAATCGGAAGCTCATCTTCCATCATGATGAACCGCTGAAGGCCGGCTTCCGACGGGTGAAAGCCGCTCCTGGATCGGGCTTCTTCCACGGTAATCGGGTCCCAGTGCATGACGGCGTTCCGCAATGCGATGGCAGCGATCCAGTCTTGATCGCTTTCTACCTGTTTGAATATGCGGTTTGGCTTGAGTTCGGGCATGTTCGATCCTTAGGGGTTCGGAGGGCTCCTGGAGAGTACCCACGAGCCGATATGGGCACGGGACCTAAGCTCCTCTTCGCCATCGGATCGCTTGCTCTTTTGTCTGAAATCCTCTATGCTGGGGCCGGAGAAATTCGTTGAGC
The DNA here is from genome assembly GCA_041911835.1 of Fimbriimonadaceae bacterium. GTDB lineage: Bacteria > Armatimonadota > Fimbriimonadia > Fimbriimonadales > Fimbriimonadaceae > JAYROD01. The sequence goes on from JAYROD010000293.1 coordinate 7,554, forward strand.
AACCTTTCCGCGGCTGTTGAAATGAAGACCCAGGCCGACCAACTGTACGCAGATGGCCGATATGCCGAGGCAGGCGACCTGTACCGACAGCTGACTGAGCAGTACCCTGCTCAAGGAGCATTTTGGTGGGCCCTCGGTCTGGCGCTCGCGCTGCAGCATGACTCATCAGGCGGGATCGAGGCCTGCCAAAAGGCGGTGACGCTACTCCCTCAGGACCCGGAAGCGCTTTATGCTCTCGGCTACTGTTATGGAGCCGCAAACCGATACGATGAAGCCATCGAGGAACTCGACAAGGCCCTGTTGGTCCAACCATTGCATGTGGCTGCGCGCCAGTCGCTGGTTTACGCACTCGCGACTCGGGCACAGGAACTCGCCGTTCCAGATCCATTGAGAGCAGAACAGCACCTCAACCGAGCAAGAAAACTCGATTCCAAGAACCCAGAGTTGTACGCCAACTTGCTCAACTTCTATGTCCAGACGAGGCAAAAAGGAAAGGCATTGAAGTTGATTGAGGAGTCCGAGCCGACGATGCGGGCCAGCCAACAGGTCGAAGCCATCCTCGGGGAGCTCGCGCAGAATCCGGACTACGCTATCGCACTCAAATCGACCCTTCGGTCGGCCAAGCGGACCGACTCCCGCCCCATCTCCGCCCCATCATCGATCAGGCAGGTCCCGTGCCCCAAGTGCGGTCAACTGATGCCGGAGTATGCGTCGGCCTGCCCACACTGCCATGTGAGCGCTTCGACGCCTTCGATGTTCACTCGCGGCAATCGGGTCTCGTCCGTCATTTGGCAGGAGGTCATGCTGACCATCTTCGGCCTCCTCTGGGCGTGCATGGCCGGGTTCGAGATATTTCTCTTTATGAAGTCCGGTGGCGGCCCGTTTGTCGGATATTTGATCGTCCTGGATATCGTCCGAGTCATCATCAGCCTCATCGTATTATTCCGATCAGATTGGATCTCCTCTGCCGCCAAGATCATCTGTTACATTACGCTGGCTTCCAGCGCAGCGCTTTTCGTCATCCAAGCGGGGCTATCGCACTGGGGTGCGGCGAGCTTCGAGGCAGGTCAATTGATTGTGACGGCTTTTCTGATCTATCTCGTCAACTTCAATTTAGGAGACTAAGCCATCTTTCGGAGGCCGGCGAGCTTTGGCTTGCGGCTTTCAGGGCTGTCGAGGCTAAAGGAGCGACAGTCTCCCAGTTGGTCCTTGACGAACGCCTCCGTTTGCTTCAGCTTCTCACTCAAGCCCTGTTCGGGCCTAATGAACGCGCTCCAAACGAGTTCCCCGGCGTCCGGGTCATATTCCCAGAGTCCGACAACACGGCCTCGGTCCAGGATGGCATTGCATACGAGGTCCTGAATGCCACCGATGGTCGTCAGTTCACCCTTTTCGCCAGGAACCTGACGATTCGCGTCATCCGGGTCGATCAGGCTATGTGCATCGCGACGATGCAGGAGAATGCCGTCTAGACTGCTGACGAGCGCATAAATCGGCGACGTCGGGCTTTTGAACTGGGCAAATCGGTCCGCTTCGTCACCATGAATGAGCCATCCGTCTCCAAGGTCGACAAGATCGATTTCGGCTACGGCACTCTTCGTCCCTCCGACGCCGAGACCGGAAAACCATTGGAAATGCGCGAGCTTGGCTGGCCCGATCCAGCGAAAGTACTTGTCAGCGAGCGCAGCGTTGCTTTGCTCGAGCGTGGGCCGCGGAACGGGGACTGGATTCGGGTCCCAGGCCACATACTTGTATCGCTGCTGATCCAGTCGGCCGTTAACGGGGACTCGCCTTATGTCTCCACTGGACTGCAGTCTTCCCAATGCCAGCGGCAGAGTAGTGGTCACTCCTCGCTTCTTCCCTTCTTCACCCAAGTTGCGTGCGGCATCACCTACCGCAATTCTGAGCTCCCTGGGAGCGAGCGGACCGGTTCGCAATGCGTCGATGACCTTCCTTTCCAGCAACTCAATTTCCCGGTGGGTGACACCGAGAAACTTGACAGCCGTCGTCAAATCTCCTGAATCCCCGGCGCCACCGCTGAGCGACAACCCTAACGCGAAGTCGTCGCTTGGAAGCACGTACGTGCACCCTCGGGCGCTAGGAAGCTCGTGGATTTCGAGGTCGGCGACTGCTTGGTCTGCATCAGTGCGGCTAGTGCCGGCCCGGGCAAAGAGGGTGATATAGGGATTGGCTCCGCCGACCGACCGAGCCCATCCTGCTCGGCTGAGGACCTCTTTGGGAGACAATCCGTACCCAGAACCGTCAAGATCCTGCTTTGAGAACCACCAAGCTCTCAGTTTCCCAATATCCATGAGTTCGATTATGCCCTCACCGTTCTCCAGACATTCAGCTTCCGGAAATGAAGAACCCCCGCTGCACGCAACGGGGGGAGGGTTTGTCGTCAGGCCGCCGAAATGGCGGCTTTCGGGGTTGGTCAGTTTGCCTGGATTGGAGGGAGGTTGGTTGACCTGCATCTTTGGGCTGCACATTCCATGCCGATGCGTCGACGCTCTTGGGGGCGTCGTCGGGCGTCGGGGGGTGGTCTGATGTTAGACTCTTCGGGATGATCCACGTCGATACGATCAGCAAGGACTTCAGGGACCCGAAGCGTGGGGCGATTCATGCTGTGCGGGACGTCTCGTTCACGGCGCGGAGCGGGGCGGTGTTCGGGTTACTGGGTGTCAACGGGGCTGGGAAGACGACGGTCCTCCGGATGCTCTCGACGGTGATTCGTCCGACCAGCGGCACGGCGACCGTCGCCGGATACGACATTTTGGAGCATCCGGAGCAGGTCCGTGCGAGCATCGGTTTTCTCTCGACGTCA
>JAYROD010000294.1:0-2208 GCA_041911835.1 Fimbriimonadaceae bacterium
GTTCGATGAAATTCCCATGAATGATCCTCTGGAGTTCTTCCGGCGTGAGCGTCACCATGGGCAGGGGTTCCAAGGCCGATTCGAGGGGAATTATGCGCTCTGGGGAAACCTCCTCGATCGAGATGCTCTGATTTATTTGGAATTTGCCGACGGCGTTTCTTCTCAGGGCAGTCATGTGAGCGCCGCAGCCGACCGCCACCCCAAGATCATGACCGATCGTCCGGATGTAGGTTCCTCCGGAGCATCGGATATCGAAGCGGGCAAATGGCGGTTCGACCGAATCGACCCGGATGCTGTGGACGATGATGGTTCTCATGCGCCGATCGACTTCCTGGCCCTCTCGGGCGAACGCATAGAGCGGCTTTCCGTCCTTCTTGATGGCGCTGAACATGGGGGGCATCTGCTCCACATTTCCCAGGAATGCCGGCAGCTCTCTCTCGATCGCGGCAGAAAGGTCGGGAGGGCAAACTTCCGTTCGGGTGACGTTGCCTTGGCTGTCTTGGGTATTGGTTTCCTCACCAAACTTAAACTCAGCCGAGTATGACTTTGGTTCAAGATCCAAGTATTGGAGGAATCGGGTTGCGGCCCCGACCGCGACGACGAGCGTGCCGGTTGCCAGTGGATCCAAGGTGCCGCCATGGCCTACGCGCCGAGTTCCGAGTTTTCGACGCACCGCGTCGACGACGTCGTGGGAAGTTAGACCCTGTGGCTTATCAACGACTAGGAGCCCAAACACCTTACCGCCGCTGCGACGAGTTTCTCCGCCGCATCTCCCACGTTGGTTTCAAAGTTGCATCCCGCAGCATTTCGATGGCCTCCCCCGCCGAATTCTCTTGCAATCGCCGAAACGTCCCAGTCTCCCCGAGATCGGAGACTGCAACGAATTTTCCCTGGTTTCGGTTCCCGGATCATCATGGCGATTTGGACCGTGTCGATGCTCAGCATCTCGTTGGCGAGTCCTTCCGCGTCCTCCTCGGTTCCCCCCGTTTCCGAAAAGTCTTTCGAAGAGATTGTGCTCCACGCGATTCGATTGTTTGCAGCCAAGTTCAGATGATCGAGAGCTCTCCCCAAGAGGCGAACCGCCTCCAGTGGCCTAGTCTGATAGACGTGTTCACCGATCAGAACGATGTCGGCACCGTCTTCCAGCAGCTCGGCCGAAGCGCTGAGGGACTCCGAGGTGGTGTTCTTAAATCGGAAGCTTCCTGTGTCCGTCACGATTCCGGTGAGTAAACAAAGCGCGATATTTGGGGTCAGTGTTGCGCCTGCCGCCTTCAGCAGCTTCATGAGTATCAGCGCTGTTGCAGGCGCCTTGACGTCGACGATACGGAGGTCGCCAGGGGCTTCGTGTGGAATGTGGTGGTCGATAACGATGAGCGGCGAGAACCCCTCGAAGTATTCGCGGACCTTTCCGAGCCTGTGGAGTGCATCGAGATCGACGACGATCGCCAAGTCGAATTGGACACCGCTTGGCTCGGAACGGATGCGATCGGCGCCCGGGAGAAACTGAAGATTGCGCGGCGCAGGGTTGTTGCAGAGCACCTCGTTGTGGACCCCGATCGAATCCAGGAAGTGCGAGAGCGCGAGCGCGCAGCCGATGGCATCGCCGTCTGGATTCAGATGGGTGCCAATGAGAACGGAATGAGCTGCGCGCAGCCTCTCGAGGAACCCTTCGACCATCTCCTTGGGAATGCTCATGAGCAGCCTAAAGGGTACTCCAGAAGCTGGCTTACGCTCCTGGGAAAAGCTTCAGGCGTCTGGCTAGGGCGCTCGTGAAGAGTGAGTCTGGATCGAGGTAATGCTTGTGCTTTCTGAACTCCCAGAGTGCCTTTCCAAGGTATCTCTCGACATCCTCGGGTTGGAGGGTACTGTCCTTAGCCCAGTAGAATTTGCCGCCGGCCTGCAATACGACCTCGGTCATCTTTTGGCAGAGGGATTCCAGTTCCTTCCAGCGGCCCGGATAAACCTTGAAATCCATCGCCAGCGAATAACCATCGAGTGCATAGCTGATAAGGAACGGATCGGGCCTATGTCGTTTGAGTACGGCCAGGAAGTTCTCCATCTTGGCTTCCTGCTGCATCTCGATCAGCTTTTGGAAAACTTCGGGAGCTTTGGCCCTGGGGACGAACGGTTGGAATTGAATAAAGCCGCACGGTTCGTAGGCCTTCTGCCAACCCGGGACGTAATCGAGCAGGAATGAGAACGCCACGA
>JAYROD010000295.1:0-5609 GCA_041911835.1 Fimbriimonadaceae bacterium
AAGACCGCCAATTCGACCTTTTTTGGTCGGCCAAACTGCATGAGCGCGTCGAGCGCCGCACGGATCGTCCGGCCCGTGAAGATAACTTCATCGACGAGAATCACGACACGACCGTCGACTTGAAATGGGATCTCACCCTCGTCTGGAGCGTCTTCCGGCTTGTCGTCACGGTATTTGCGAACGTCGATCTTGCCGCAAGGAATCGTGACGCCTTCAACCTGGGTCATCAGGAATGCCAGCCGCTTGGCGATCGGATATCCCCTTCGGAGGACGCCAACGACCACGAGTTCCCCCGCACCCTGATTGGCTTCCAGAATCTCATGAGCCATGCGGCCCAGCGTTCTTCGCATGTCGCTCGCATCCAGAACGGTCACGCCCATCCGCCCAATTATGGCGAAGATTCGGGCGACCGAGTGGAAGCCAGAGCCACAATCCATCTGTGCCCAACTTCTGGGATCGCTGGAAATCGTTCTCCGACCGGATTAGCGCGGTGCTCGTGGCAACATGCGCGATATCGAGCATCCTCGGCGGCGTAGAGCTCATCGAGCTCGATGGGCCGCGCTGGGTTGCCGCGCTCTTTATTCTTTTTGGCGTCGGAATGCTGGCCGCGGTTCTTTGGAGCGTTAAGAGCCGCTCTTCACAACCATGACCTTGTTCGGGTCCGGCTTCGTCACCCAAATGCTCATCTCATCGGTCAAGACGTATTGCAGGCCGGTCGCCTTCGTCAGCGTGTCCAGAGCTTGCTTGAGTGGAGCGCCGATTAGATAAGCGTCGAGCTTGTAGTGCGGCGCCGCCGGATCGAGTTCGATCTTTACCCCAGCCTGCTTACCCATAGAGGCGAGCACCGTGCCGAGATCGGTTTTGGCGAACCGCGTGGTCACCTTGATGGAGAGCGCAGATGCGGGGAGCTTTCCCTTCGGCTTTACTGGTGCATCTGGCTTTGGATCCTCGTTCATGGGCCCGTTGGCCCGTGAGACGTAGTAAATCCCGTTTTGAATCTCATATTTGAGGTCGGCGTTTCTGCAAATGATTTGAAGCGCCTCTTCAAAGTCGACCCCTGACAGGGAGAGATAGACCACCATCCTAACGCCAGGCTCGATGACATAGCTCTTCTTCGCCTGAGAGAAAAGGTCGTGGAGCAAGGGTCGGACGTCGGTGCCACGAGCAGCGACAGTCACCATACCGTCTACGTCGGTCTTGATGTCAGCCGATTGGGCTAAGCATGGGCCGACCCAAATGGCTACGAAGCATAGGATGAGTGCGAGTCTTTTCATGTTCAAGTCCTCATTGGTGAATTGAAAGCGGTTTGCCGTTCGGGCTATAGACTCGAACGCCGGCCACAGCCGGGGTCTTGGCGCGGGTTTTCAAACTCGATTTTCTGTGGGCGATGCGCCTGAAGCTTATCTGAGCGGGCCGAGCTGGCAGCGCCGGCTTCGGCGCGACGACCTTTGGCACAGGGGCCGATGAGACTTCGGGCGAATGCGGTGTAGGGCCCAGCACACTCATGGCTGCATCTAGCGCAAAGTCCGAAACTGGGTCGTTCGGGACGATCGAAACCGGCGCCGGATCGACGTTGTCCAGCGGATGAGAATCGAGCTTGTCGGACGCCGCTTCGAGCGCGCGGTCGGTTGGCGGTACATCCATCGGCTTCTTTTGAGTGGTGGAGTCGACGGGCACCACTGGGGGCGGATTGGCTGGCTGGACCGTTTCGGTCTTAGCCATGGCTCGCTCGCCGAATAGCTTAGTCGGCTCCCGAATGAAGAAGCTCATGGCGACCAATGTCACAGCGAGAAGCGCGGAGTAGCCGAGAGTCTTCGAGTTCCTCCTCAGAAAATCGACCGGGGTATCGGGACGCGATTCCGACACCAGGTTGATTTCCGGTAGACCGTTCGGCTGCTTTCCGGAGAACGCTGCCGGGACCTTGGTGGATTCGTCGATCGAAACCGCCGCAAAGGCCGGCTCATTGATTTCTTGCGCCTTCGGCTTTTCGCCAGACTCGGCGAGAAGCTTCTCCAGGGCGCCTCGGCGCTGGCGAATCGCCTCTTGGCACGCTTCGCATCGGGCAAAGTGGGCCTCGAGGTCCTCGATCGTCTCCGGCGACAGGGCGTCACCGGAGAGATAGCGGCCCATTTGGGCTTGCGCGATCTGGCACTCTAACTCTTGAACCTGCATACCTAACAATCCGCTTGAGGTTTTGGACCCGGATCAATTCGGACCCTGTTAGGATTATCGGGGCGCCGTTTGCGATCTTTAGGGGTGTAACTCACGGCAAATTAGGGCCCGCATGCGCCCATCGCCTGGAAAAACAAGCGCCACTGCGCGTTCGGCGCCTTCGGAGCGAAGCGACTTCGCCAAGGCGTTTGCGTCCAGCTTCATGCCTCGGGTCTTGACCGCCTCCAACCTGAGCCCTCGAGTTGCAAGCTCTCTCCGAATTCGTTTCAGGTCGAACGGCAGTTGAACAATCGGTTCGTAAGCCCGTAACCAAGGGCTCACCACGGCGCAAGGTCCAGTCAAGAATCCGTTCGAATCTCCGAGGCAGCTCAGATTCAATTCTTCATTCAGCGACCCTAACGCATGCGCGCGGATTGCCGCAGGATCTGCCTCAAACACAAATGCCCCCGGTTCGGATACGAATCGATGAGGCTCACACGACGGCAACCTCGCTGCGGTTTCGACCTGAACGGCTTCCCGACGGGTGCCAGCGCTTTTGCCGAGCCAGAGAATCGCTTCACGGCACTCCCTGCCAAAGCTCAAGAATTCGACCGCGCCCCCGTAAGGCTCTAACTCCGTATCGGAAATCACAGGGCTTAATTTGATACCCACGAGTTGAGCCTTGGCTGTAGCGTTGACCACTTGGTCAAGCGGGGGTTCGTATTCCGTTGCGCGAACGCGCCTCTGTCCACCGGTCCGGCGAGAGGGATCGCAAAAGAGGAATGGTTGACCCTCGGCGGCGGCCAAGCCATCCCCTACGATTACCGTTGACTCGACCTGGTAAACGCGGAGGTTATGGCGAGCATATTCTGCTCGCTCGACATCGAGTTCGTAGCCGATCGCGGGACCTCGGCGCGCCAAGGCGATTAGATCGCTCCCGATGCCACAAGTCATATCCATCACGGTCTCGCCGGTCGGAAACCGCGAAGCATGATAATCGGCGACGGCTTGAGCCGATGCCTGCTCCAGCGCCTCTCGGGTGAAGAGCATTTCGGAAGCCAGCTCGAACTTCGCGGACGCCCTTTGCCGCAGTTCCCACTGCAGAAACGCCCATCGAGCAGCGGCATCGCCAAATTCGCCGGCGAGCTTGAGGATGTTCTTCGGGGTCGCCGACAGGCCCTCTGCGGCTTCCAGCGCTCGTTCGCCAACACTCAGGTCAACCACCAACGTCGATTCTGTCACCTGAAGCGTGTCAATCTGATGTCCATGCGCCCTCTCTCGGCAATTGCGGTCTTCGCCTCCGTTGCCTCAAGTCAGGCTTCCACCCAAAGGCTGGAATCCTATGCGCTCACATCCCAACTCAGTGAGGGGGCGGCTCGCACATATATCGAATCGCGATTCGCCAAAGCGGATTCGCGTCCTGTCGCGCGATCCGGGGCGTCACTCTACCGGATCCAGTATTGGTCCAAGGGCGCTCAAGGGAAGCCGGTTCTGCTGAGCGGCCTCGTCGCCTTCCCTGAGCAGAAACTGCCCATCGGCCGAGTGCTCTATATGCACGGCGCGACCGCGATTCGCTCGGATGTTCCCTCTCGGGTCGGCCCCAACAGCACGGCAAGCCCGGAAACCTGGGACGCGATGCTCGCTTTTGCGTGTGGTGGTTACACGCTGATCGCTCCGGACTATTTGGGGCTCGGCATCGACAAGGGACCGCATCCCTTTGCGATGGGTAAGGCCAACGTATCCAGCGCCGTGGACCTGATTCTCGCCGTCGATGAATTGGCCCAAAAGCTTCAGGTCACTCCGGGAGATCGGCTCATGGTGACGGGCTATTCCGAGGGCGCCGCGCTCTCGGCTTGGGTCGTTCGAGAACTGCAGAGTTCTCCCGATCCACGCTTGAGGGTCACTCGTTGGTCACCCATAGCAGGAGCCTACGACCTGTCCGGAGCCCAGTTGGATGCGATGCTGGCGCAGCAAAGTAGCCTCGTCGACCTCGCAGTACGCGAGTACTTTGCAGCCTATTTCATCAAATCGGTCGAAGCAATGAGCGGCGCTCCGCTGCTTGCCAAATGCTTCGCCTCATCATTCGCCAGCTATATCCCGATCGCATTCGGCGATCAAGTGAGCGACCTAACCATCGCCAAAAAGCTTGGCGTCAAAGGGCTCCAGCTTGGAGCGCTGACGTCCATACGGAAGGTGCTCACGGAAGACTTTTGGCAAGAACTCCGGACTCGGTCGCCACAGAATCCGGTCGTCACCGCTCTCTTGGCGAACGATTGCTTCGACTGGAAACCGGAATGCCTCACCTACTTCTTGGGCGTAAAGGCAGATAATGTGGTCGTGTTCAGGAACACGGAGAACGCCGTTCGTGCGATGCGTCGACTGGGGCTCGGCACGGACAGGCTCAACTATCGAGGCGTACGTGGCTCCGGCCTCAACCACTTCAATGCGCCGGCGCCCTTGCTTGCCATTGCGCGAAAGTTTTTCGACCGGGGCTTCGCTGGCGTCGACTGCGATCCAGATCCAACTGCCGATCGGTGAGTCCTTCGACCGAGAGGCTTTTGAACCTCTCGCAGTATAATTGAATTGAAGCCCAACGTCTCCGAGAGATGTCGCGGCACACGATCATGAGCAATCTCAACGGCCAACCGAAGAAGACTTGGCGAGAAAAAGTCGGTCTCGCCGAAATGTTGAAAGGCGGCGTCATTATGGACGTCGTCACACCGGATCAGGCGAAGATCGCCGAGGACGCTGGGGCGGTTTCCGTGATGGCGCTGGAACGCGTGCCGGCGGACATTCGTCGAGACGGCGGCGTGGCTCGAATGAGCGACCCCGAGATGATTCTGGGCATCAAAGCAGCCGTGTCCATCCCTGTGATGGCGAAGTGTCGCATCGGCCACTTCGTGGAGGCTCAGATCCTCGAGGCCCTCGAAGTGGATTTCGTCGACGAGAGTGAAGTGCTCACTCCGGCGGACGAAGAGAACCACGTTGACAAACATGCCTTCACGGTGCCGTTCGTGTGCGGGGCGCGCAATCTCGGTGAAGCGCTGCGACGCTGCGCAGAAGGCGCGGCTATGATTCGCACCAAAGGCGAAGCCGGAACCGGGGACGTGGTCGAAGCCGTCCGCCACATGAGAGCGATTACCAGCCAGATTCGCATGGTCCAGGCAACTCGAGAAGATGAGCTTTATGTCGTCGCCAAAGAACTGCAGGCGCCGCTCGAACTGGTTCGCGAGGTCCATAGAACCGGGAGACTTCCCGTACCGAATTTTTCGGCCGGCGGCATTGCCACTCCTGCGGATGCGGCGCTCATGATGCAGCTCGGCGCCGAGACCGTGTTCGTGGGATCAGGAATTTTCAAATCCGGCGACCCCGCCAAACGCGCCAAGGCGATAGTCGAAGCTGTGCTCTTCCACACGGAGCCAAAGAGACTCGCCGAGATCAGCAGGAACCTGGGAGAG
>JAYROD010000296.1:0-3713 GCA_041911835.1 Fimbriimonadaceae bacterium
TGTCGACGCCGATGGCAAATTTGCCCTGCTCCTTCGCTGCGCTGATAACTCCAAGTCCAGCCTTACCCGCCGCTGCGTATACGATGTCAGCGCCTCCGCTGAAGAGGATGTTCGCGGCAGCCTTGGCAGTGGTCGTGTCGTCCCAATTGCCGGTGTATTTCGCCGGTAAGAACTCCACATTAGGATTCGCCGTCTTGGCTCCGGCGAAGTACCCGGATTCAAATTTGTGAATGAGTGGGATGTCCATGCCGCCGACAAACCCGATTTTGTTTGTCTTGGTCATCAGTCCGGCGAGATACCCCGCCAGGAAACTCCCTTCTTCTTCCTTGAAAAGCAAGGACCGAACGTTTTTCAATCCGGCCTTTGCATCCGGAACGGCGTCGACGATCGCGAACTTGATGTCAGGATATTGCGCTGCAACCTTTTCCAAGGCGGTCTTCTGGTTCAAGCCGATAGCGAACACAATATCGCAGCCTTTGTCCGCAAGCGCCGTCAGATTGCCCTCGTAGTCCTTCTCGTTCTTGCTTTCCACGGGACTGTCCTCGACGCTGAATTCCTTCTTAGCCCGTTCGACCCCGGCCCATGCGCTATCGTTGAAGGACTTGTCCCCACGGCCGCCGCTGTCAAAGACAACGCCTACCTTGATCGCCTTGCCTTCCGCAGGCTTCGCGCCGGAAGTCTCCCCAGAGGGAGCGTTCGAAGCGGAATCAGGAGTCTTTTCGCCCGATCCGCAGCCGAGGGCGAGCCCACACGCAAGGGCTGCCACACTGGTCCACAACCAAGTCTTCATGAGAGAATGCACCTCAATTCAGGTAAACTGAGCCCATTATGGCGCACCGTTCTGGGGCGCCGCCCCGTTAGGAGCGCCTTCTTTGATCAGCATCAATCTCACGAAGCCCGAGTCCACGCTGGACCACGTCAAAAAGACTTACCCCAAGCTCAAGCAGACCGACGCCGCGCTCATCGCCACGGCGCTCGTGCTGAGCGGGCGGTATGCGCTCGCCGTCTACGATGAGGCCAATTTTGCATGGCCGGATGATTACGAGAAGCTAACGACCTCCCTGCTGATGCAGCTTCGACAGATCCAAATGAGCACCGAGGGACCCACGAAGAAATCGGCCAAGGCGCTCGCCGAAGAAGAAGCGGTCGAGGTTAAGATTGGCCTCATTCCGAACTATGCGGCCGGCGAGAAGATCCTCGGGGACCGCAAGGACCTGAAGACGTTCTTCAGCGACCTCTTGGAGAAGGGTGTTGAATACACTTACAGCCCGACGGACATCGGTTGGCAGTGGGCTTTGGACCGCGCCAGTTGGCACACCTTGAGCAAGGGCGAGGTCACTCGGAAGATTAAGCTCAAGACAGGGTTTCAGGACAATGCAACCGGCATCGAGATGGGGACCGGAGCGCCAAAGAAACGCGCGAGCCGATCGAAGGCTGCGCCAGTCGAGGAACCGGTCGAAAGCGCGGAGTAACCCCCGCCCGTTCGACCAGTCTGAAATTTGTGCTTAGTCTGCTTGCCGCCTCGCTCATGCTCCCAAACCCCGTTCCCGGGAGTCAGGACGCTAAGTGGACCTGGCAGGTCACCGAATCCAATTGCCTAGCTATCGATGGTAAACCCTACCTGCCGGTCGGAGTCCGCATTCAGGGCAGCCCAGAGGCCGTCAGCCGCATCAGCAAGGCCGGAATCCACGATGCCATGGTCGAGCTGCCCGCCAATGGGAATGGGTGGACCGAGACCCTCAAGGCCCTAGAAGATGCGGGCATCCGATACTTTATCGCCATCGATTCAGCGGGCCCAAGCGCCATGGGGTACGCGATAGAGCCTGAGGGCTACCGAATCCCCAATCTGACGACTTCCCAAAAGATCGACTTAGCGCTTCCCGGCGTCAGCGAAGCGTTGCTTGTTCTAGCGCTGCAGCGAGATGCGAGTATCCAATGGAGCTCACGGGAAGCCGTTTCCCAAGGCAAGCTGACCAAGCAGATCGCCTTGGACAGCGACCTCGAACACGTGCTCTTGATTTACCCGCACGTCTCGGACCTAAAAATGCCCGATTATTGGGAAGCGCTCGATGCGCATCGAGACCTGCTTCTGTCGTCACTCAAGAGCCATAAGCTCGGTCCGGGCTTTCGGGGGCTGATCAACCCGATGGGGTCTCTGGTGCGCTTTCCAAAGGACGACGCCCAGTTCGTTCCGTCGAGCCCTCTGTTCCAGATGGAACTCGAGGCATATCTTCGTCAGAAGTACAACAGCGTCCAAACGGCGCTCAGAGCGTGGGCGATGCAGGCGCCCGACCTCGAGACGTTTCGCGAAATGTCCAAATTGGTGCCGCTTTGGGCGGCCAATCGGGGAGTGTCGGTCCTCTGGGACACTTCCGGCGACCGACAATTCCCGTGTGAGAGCCGAGCGTCGGCCGCCTGGCAGGACATACGAGCGACGATCATCGCGGCCTCCAATCGCCGGTATCAGAAGCTGATTGCCGCGATCCGGCAGGTGATCGACGTTCCCATCGTCCAAGAGTGGAACGGTTGGGCCGGACCTTACGAGAATTCGAGCCTCGGCCTAAACGGCATAGGCGCCCGCCTGATCGGCAACAATACGTCGACGTTGCTCGATTCTGGAAGCCGAGCCGCATCGACCGCCCTTCGTTGGCAAAAGCCGTGCTGGCTGATGGTTTCCGACGTCCGCTATTCGAGCACCGACGACGTCGAGAATACGCTGACCGACGTCGTTCGCGAATCGGCGGGATTCGGCGCCCGAGCCTGGTTCATTCATGCTGACTCGGAAGCGGCTCTTGCCGCCGCAGCTAAGTTGGCGGCCGCGCCGCTGCTCGATCCGATGCTCAGTGAGATGAGGCCCTCGGCCATCTTCTATCCCGAATCCGCCCACAACCCAGCCTTTTCAGTGGACCTATCCGGTCGCCGTTGGTGGCTGCCGACCCCAGCTGCCGGAAGTCGCATCGATCTCGGGCGGCAATACGGAGCCTATCGCTACAAAGACGGCGATTCGACGGTGCTGGCGCTTTGGGCCATCGGCGAACCTATACGCACCAAGCTGAGGGCCTCGGACCCCAAAGCGCTCCAGGTTCTGACCTATGACGGCTATGATCCTAAGGCGCGACTCTCCAAGAAAACTCTGGAACTTACCGTTCCACGGACTCCCATCCTCATTCGAGGAACCGAAGAAATACCTATCCCCGAAGATGCACTCGCGGAGACGGTGTCGGAATTCGACCAGTTTTTCAAGGAGTACGAGAAGCGTCTTCCGAGCATCGCCGAAGAGAAGTACTACTACAAAGACAATCTAGCGGCATTCGATCGCAATCCGGGTGCAAGCTTTCTCGCGCTTCGCTCGCAACTCCAGCGGCTCAACCGTCTCGTCTCACCCACCCTTTGGTTTGAAGCCGAGCTCTCAAAGGATACGAACTTCAGCGGTGCTCTTGTCTCCCCTGGCGCCTCAAACGGCAGCGCGCTCCTACTAAAGAGCCGCATCGCCTCGCCCCCAGAAGGCTACTTCGCAACCTACAAATTCTCGCCTCGCGTCGAAGGCAGCCATGAGCTCTGGATTGCCGCAGCGATCAGCGAGGATCAGGCGAAAAACCTGCTGGTTCGGGTGGGAGACCAAGCGTTTCGCCTGCCTGCGGAAGCCCTCAGTCCGTATGGTATCGGATATGCCTGGTACAAGCTCGGAGAGGTTTCCTTAGTGAAGGGACAAA
>JAYROD010000297.1:0-6429 GCA_041911835.1 Fimbriimonadaceae bacterium
ACCGCGTCCACTCAGGTTGACGAGCACACGGCTCCCCTTCGCGAACGTACCCGTCTTCATCACGGGCGCGAACGCGTGCGCCGACTCGAACGCCGGGATGATCCCCTCCATTTGAGAGACCCAGACGAAAGCATCGAGCGCCTCTTGGTCGGTCGCGCTGAGATATTCAACCCTTCCGGAATCCTTAAGCATCGAATGCTCGGCGCCGACGCCCGGATAGTCGAGTCCGGCCGATATCGAATGAGTTCCGATGACCTGGCCGTCCTCGTCCTGGAGCATATAGCTGTAGGAGCCGTGCAAGACTCCTGGCGACCCTGCGGTGAGCGGCGCAGCGTGCTGACCGGTTTCGATGCCCAGCCCTCCGGCCTCGACGCCAATCAGTCTCACACCCGGATCGGCGAGGAATCCTGTGAAAAAGCCGATCGCGTTCGAACCGCCTCCGACGCATGCGATGCCGACATCGGGCAACGAACCCATGTGCTCGAGGCACTGATATCGAGCTTCTTGGCCGATAATCGATTGAAATTCTCTAACCATCGTCGGATAGGGATGCGGACCGGCGGCGGTGCCGATCACGTAGTGCGTGTCCCCGACGTTCGTGACCCAGTCACGCATCGCCTCGTTTAGAGCGTCTTTCAGCGTTTTCGTTCCGCTCGACACCGGAATGACTTTCGCTCCGAGCAGCTTCATGCGGAATACGTTGAGTTGCTGTCGCGCGCAGTCCTCTTCCCCCATGTAAACCTCGCAAGGCATTCCGAAGAGGGCGCAGACCGTCGCGGTCGCGACGCCGTGCTGTCCCGCTCCGGTTTCGGCAATGATGCGTTTCTTGCCCATTCTTCTGGCGAGCAAGCACTGGCCGAGGGCGTTGTTGATCTTGTGGGCGCCTGTATGGTTGAGATCTTCGCGCTTGATCCAGATATCGATGCCGGTAGCCTCCGACAGCCGCCTTGCGAAGGTCAATGGCGTCGGACGGCCGACGTAGTCGCGCAGGAGCGCATCGAATTGGCCACGAAATGTATCGTCTTGCCACGCAGCGCTGAACGCCACGTCGAGTTCTTCGAGCGCAGGAATAAGCGTTTCCGGAACATATCGCCCGCCGTAATCGCCAAATCGACCGATCGAAGCGCTGGTGGAAGCCATCGAATGGATTCTACGCGAGGCCGACGAAGAAATGCCGTCCCGTTTCCGGGACGGCAGAACATGATGGGTCGAAATCTACCAGCGAGCGTCTCTGGCCGTCGGCATTTCTGGAATGTGCTTATTGGCCCACTGCCTAAATAGCATTACCAATCCAAAGCCAACCGCTGCGAGCAATATTCCCCACAGCCACACGGACGATTTGGACCCGCGATGCTGGAGGACGTCGCCGGCGTCCGCAACCGCAGCGGCTGCGAGAGGATCGTTCGGAGGATCGCCCAATTTGGCGGAGCTGATCGCTTTCGAGGCGTCTGGATCGGACATTTGAACGGCCTGATCCACCTTGCCGCCGTGCTCGTCGACCGAGCCCACTTCGGACTGTTCCTTTGCCAATCCTTGCATCCGTTCCCGATCTTGAGTGGTAGCCTCTGGCTGCAGCAGCTTTCGGTCGCTCGGGTGGCCGACGAGCGGCGCTGGCGCCCATGCCGCGATAGCCAGTACGAATAGACAGAGCAGAGTTCTCTTCATCTTGTATTCCTTCTCAATACTTATCCGCCGCTGCGAACCTGGGTAAATCCACGATCCTGCCAGGTGCTCCGCAGCATGATTGGGCTGCGTGGCAATTGGAGGTCGATCAGTGGCGTCTGCGTCAAGCTTCGTTCGCGGATTCTGTTGTCGTAATTCATGCGCATCGGCAAGCTGAAGACGACCATCGCTTCGTCCTTGCTGATGATCGAACCGTTAAACGTCACACCGCCGCCGCCCGTGCCGATGTTTCCGCCTCCCACGAAGTTCGTATAGAGGATGGCATCCATCTGGTTGATGCCGGACGAAATGCTGTGAATGTAGCTGTTGCCCATGACGCTTTGGTATTTCTTAAAACCGGTACTGTCGACGACGTTGGCGTCGAACGGCGGTATCCAATTTCCGTTGTCGTCATATCGACCGTGGGTGAACGGCGGCGTCATATACTGCAGCGGATAAGAGTTCGTGAACTGGGAAACGTCACCCATGATGACGGAACCCCTCGCTGCGAGGGCGACCATATCCTTCTTTTCATTGGAGTTATCGATCGCCTGCATGTCGTTACCCCGAAAGTCCGGTGGATTCTTATAAAATATCGAACCAACGATGTGCACGTTACGACCGGTGTAGATCGTTCCCTGCCCCTGTACGTATCCCGTAATTACCGCGTCCTGCGTAAAGGTAACTGGACCGTGCACCATGATTGGGTGCGCGCTGGTTCCGATTAGCGCAGCAGAGCCGGTCAGCACTCCGTTCGTCGTGATCGTTTGATAGGAGTTCGTACTGGTGTTCCATGTCTTAACCCACGCCTTTTCTTGGTAATTCGGATTTGCCGTTCCATCCGTATATGTGGCTTTCGTGTCAATGTAGTTGGCGCTCAGATTCTGGTAGTAGTTCAGGTCGCTGAGGTCCGGCATAACGACCTCTTCGGTCGGGGTCTGATCGAGCAGGTTGATGACCGGGTTCGTTCCCGTCGTCGTTCGACTCCAAGAACGGGCGCCGGAAGCGTCCTGGATGGCAGCGCCGGCGAGCCGGTTGTTCTGGATGCTCGCGTCCGAGTCGAAAATGAAGTCTCTCCATTGTTCGTATTGGCTTGAGCCCCGTGCCCCATGCTTCGTGGCATCATACGCCTGCCTCCATTGCGCTTTCGCGCCGGCTTGAGTGGAGTAGTTCGTGTTCGTCCATTTCACTGGCGCCGCGTTGACGCTCGAACCGTTATACAGAACGAGTCCCGCCGCTGGAGGAGATAACTTGTCGTTGTTCGCGGCGATGACTGAACCGTTGATGGTGGGAACGCCGTTTGAGAAGTTGAAGTTTCCGTTCGCACGCATGTCGCCGTTGACGATAAGATCCGTCTCTGAAAAGCCGTCCATCCATCCGTAGTTGTTAACGAAGTAAGTGTAGTCGAACACCTGGCTTCTAGAAAGCCGGAAGTTCGCACTCACGTCGACGATCTTCTGCGGCTCCGTCGCCTGGCAAACGTTGTCATTGTTGCTGTCGATCCAAGCGACGGCCCGGACGACCGCAATGCGCTCATACGTCGAGTTATTGGGGCTCGAATAGGCGATGACTCCCGCGCTGAATTTTCCGGTGCCGTCCATGTCTCCCATAATGCTGGCGTGCGGCGAGCCGGAGCTGGCGCCCGTACATGCGTCGTCCATCGCAGTAAAGTTCTGGTTGATCTTGAACGGCCGCCAGAGGTTCCTAAGGCACGACTGAATCCCCGCTTCGCAAACATGGGTGAGCTGGACTTCTTGAGTCTGGCGCACGGAAATTCGGACAGATTGGGTGGAACTCTGGATATACGTCACGCCGGCGACGGCAATAAGCGACATCATCAAAAAAGTGGTGATGAGAGCCGTGCCGCGCTGCTTTTTTCTTCGGACTGGTGCTTGTTTCATAAGACCCTCACTTCGACAGTTGTGGGATATTTCTCAGGTAGATCGTCTCGCGGATGCGACTGCTGACCAACTGATCGCGCTTGCCGTTCCACCTCGTCGCGACCATCACCGTAATCTGGCGCACAATGCTTCCCGCGCCCGCGGTGAAAGGTGTATAAGGTGCAGTTCCGCCCAGTGATTTGGGATCGGTCAGGATCACGTTGTTGCAGAGCGTGGTCGTCGCGCCATTTTCAATCAGGTTGACCTTTCCATTGCTCACCTCGATGCGTCTCGTAACGCCGTCCCAAACGGCCGGCACGATATAGCTGCCGCTGCCGTCTTTCTGAGGAAGCCGAAAAGTCAAGCCCTGTCCATTGGCATCGACGGTGACCGACATGGCCTGTCGGAGTTGGTTGGCGATCGCGCGAACCGCGCGTTGCGACTGCATTTCCGCGTTGATGCGTGCCTGTCCTTGGGCCCAACTGTTCATGCCCGAAACCATCACCATGATGCCGGTGAAAAGCACGAGGACAGTCAAGGTCGCCGCCGTTAAGGTCTCGATTAAGGTGGCGCCGCGAATCCCGCGACGTCCGGTTTTCGAGGAGATAGGTCTCATCATAATCCTCCTCAAAGGTTTGCGATCAGGGTACCGATCTTAAGTGAGCGATTTCGACCTCGATCGACCCAGTTGACGGTAACAACTACCTTGCGCAAATCGAGATCGACCTGGGAGACCTCTACCGTCCCGGAGCCGTTGGGCAGCACCTGGGCCGGATTGTCGAGCTGGGCGATGTCGACGTTGCTAAAGCTATAAGTGTTGGTGCCGACAGGGGTTGCGCTGTCGATGAGATTAAAGCTCTTGAGCTGTGCCGGGGTTGCATTTGCATAGCCCAAGCCGGAAATGGCTTCGAGCTGCTTTTGAGCGAGGCTGGTTGCCTTATTGTAAAGGTCCGCGCGAGCTCGGCTGTTGTTGGCAACCGGCATACTCGCGGCCAATATCATCGCGCAAATGCTCGCCAAAAAGATGGCGAAGAGCACTTCGATGAGGGAAAAACCTCGAACAGTTTTCGTGCGACGCCTGGACATGGTGGGTCTCCTTTTCCATATTCGTCCTGGTTGTGAAACAGAATGGGCGGGCGGTGTGCTCCGCCCGCCCATTCGACTCGAATTGAAGCGTTATGCTTAGAGGTTGTGCGGTGCGCCCACAGAGCAAACGGGGTTGGTCGACATGTCGTTGATGGTGTAAGTGCCACCACTCGGGCAGTTCGGCCAAGCCTTGATATAGCCGTTGGCGCCGGTCAACTGGGCCTGGGTCGGGGTGGACGTTGCGCCCATTCCGTTCTCCATTGCCCACTGCTCTTTCGCGGCTTCGATCTGGCGAAGGTTCGCGACGCAGGTCTTGGTTCGGCTCGTCTCGCGAGCTTTCAGGAAGTTCGGTACGGCGATCGCCAGCAAGATGCCGATGATCAGCACGACAATCATGATTTCAACCAATGTGAAACCACGGCTGAGTTTTTTGTTCTTCTTCAAGGTTGCATTCCTCGGTTGAGTTCTGAGCGAGGCCCAGTTAGTTGGGTATTTCCACGGCGGTCACGTTGCCGAGCCCCGCAATACCCTTTGATTTTCGGCTCTCCGTTCGTGAGTCCTCAGTCCGTCCGCTCCGCTCAGATCAGGCACAATGAGCTATGTCCCGAATCATCACCGTCTCCAAGTTCTGGGTCCCGCCCGATCGGTTCGACCAGGTCTCCCAGCTTTGGATCGAGACCAAGCGGATTCAGGATCGTCAGCGCGGGTGCCTTGCGAGCACCGTCTGGAAAGACCTGGATCTCACGGAGCGATTTGCCTTCGTTTCTGAGTTCCAGGATCATAACGCGGCCACGAGCGTCTTCGAGGCCATCGAAACTGCGGGTTTGATCGTACAGACCGCCCGAGCGCTCCCGAGTACGCCTGATATCGATCAAATCCGGGTTTTCGAAGAGGACGGCGTCCAGCTGGCCAAGACCAACATCGGGGACTTGCTTTCCACCAGCGTCCGGAGAAGCGAACCGGGCTTCGGGACCGTCATCGAGGAGGAGACCAAGCAGATTTTCGACTCGCTTAAGTTCCTGGACGGCTATTTGGGGGCACTCCAAGGCTCGAACGTCAGCCTCCAGGAGGAGCTTTACGGGTTTGTGTTTTGGTCGGACCGCGCCGGCTTCGAAGCCTCACTTCCAGCCAAATCGCTTTATGAGGTGAAGCTGTATGAGCGGATTCTTTGATCCCTGCCCGGCAACCTGCGTTGAAACAGCGACGCCACAAAACTCGTCGAACGTGATATGAGGGGCCGGATACTATTGGCATTCGTCTTGGGAACGGTCTCGGTCCACAGCGCGAGCGCTCTGGGCGATCCGTTCCGACCAGGCGTAAAGGACCAAATTAAGCTTGGCAACCAGGCAGCCGAGGAACTTCGCCAAAAGAACAAGATGTTGCCAGAAACGGATGAGCGCGTCATCCTGATCCGCAAGGTTGGCGCTAAGCTTCTGGCTGCCATTCCCGCTGACGAACTCCAGAAGAACCCCTGGACGTTCACTTTCGACGTCGTCGACGACAAGGAGATCAACGCGTTCGCCTTGCCGGGTGGCCCGGTTTTCTTCATCCGAGGCTTGCTCGACAAATTCAGCACCGAGGACCAGATTGCCGGCGTACTCGCCCATGAGATGACCCATGTCCGAAAACAGCACTGGGCTTCGGCCTATGCGGACAACCAGAAGCGACAATTGGGGCTCGCCGCTCTGCTGCTGATCCTTCGCGCCAACCGAAACGTCTTTGATCTCGCTTCGATCTCAGACGAGCTGCTTTTCCAACTCCCTTATTCGAGGAAGCAAGAATCCGAAGCGGATACGGTCGG
>JAYROD010000298.1:0-3264 GCA_041911835.1 Fimbriimonadaceae bacterium
AGGTGCAGTTCGCCCATGCCACTGATGATGGTTTGGCCCGATTCGGCGTCCGTGTAGACGCGGAACGTCGGATCTTCCTGCGCCAGACGCTGGAGGCTCGATCCGAGCTTTTCCTGGTCGGCGCGACTCTTCGGCTCGATGGCGATCTGGATGACCGGCTCGGGGAATTTGATGCTTTCCAGGGCTATCGGATGCGCTTCATCGCAGACCGTGTGGCCAGTATTCACGTCGCTCAGCCCGATTACGCCGACGATATCGCCCGCAAAGGCCTCGTCGAGGTCGTTTCGGCTGTTGGCGTGCATTTCCAGTATTCGGCCGACTCGCTCGGTTCGAGTTCGGAATTCGTTCGTCTGGGGGTCGCGATAGGCGATCAGCACGCCGCTTCCCTTCTTGAGCGTTCCGGAATAGAGTCTCAGATAGGTCAGACGGCCGACATACTTGTCGCTCATGATCTTGAACGCCAGAGCGCTGAAAGGCGCCTTATCGTCGGGCTTTCTCTCTTCTGGGGCCTCGGTGCGTGGATCCACACCGGCTACCGCTCCGACGTCGAGCGGCGAAGGAAGAAAGTCCACGATGGCGTCCAGCATCGCCTGCACGCCCTTGTTTTTGAAGGACGATCCGCTAATGATCGGCACGATCTTGTTGGAGATCGTTCCGACGCGCAGCGCCGCACGGATTTCCTGATCCGTGATCTCCTGACCTTCGAGGAACCGCTCCATGATCGTATCGTCGAAATCGGCGATCGCTTCGATCATCTTCTCGCGATACTCTGCGGCCTGAGAGCGCAGTTCTTCCGGAATCTCAGTCTCCTGGAATTGCTTGCCGTCGTCTGACGTGTAGACTGTCGCCTTCATCGTGATGAGGTCGACGTAACCCCGGTAGTTGCTCTCGGCGCCTATTGGTATCTGGATCGGCGCAGCGTTGGCGCCCAGTCGCTCTTTGATCCGGTTTAAGACACTGAAGAAGTCCGCTCCCAAGCGGTCCATCTTATTAACGTAGATGATCCTCGGCACGCCGTACTTGTTGGCTTGGCGCCAAACCGTCTCGGACTGCGGCTGCACGCCACCCACGGCGCAGAACACAGCCACGCAGCCGTCCAATACGCGAAGCGATCGCTCGACCTCGACCGTGAAGTCGACGTGGCCGGGCGTGTCGATGATATTGATTTTGTGCTCGGGTTTGTCTTTGTTGCTTCCTGCCCAAAAGCAGCTCGTGGCTGCCGATGTGATCGTGATGCCACGTTCCTGCTCTTGCTCCATCCAGTCCATCGTGGCGGCGCCATCGTGGACTTCGCCAATCTTGTGCGATTTGCCCGTGTAATAGAGGATCCGTTCGGTTGTAGTCGTTTTGCCGGCATCGATGTGGGCAGCGATGCCGATATTGCGGGTCAATTCAAGCGAGTGCGATCTGGGCATAGGATTAGAATCGGTAGTGGCTGAACGCCTTGTTGGCTTCAGCCATGCGGTGTGTGTCTTCGCGCTTTTTGATCGAGGCGCCGGTACCGTTGAACGCATCGAGCAATTCAGCGGAGAGCTTTTCGATCATGGACTTGCCAGAACGCTTGCGAGCGTTGCCGACGATCCAGCGGAAGGCGAGCGTTCGCCGTCGAAGCGGCCGAACATCCATCGGAACCTGATAGGTCTGGCCTCCTACGCGACGCGGGCGCACTTCGAGCGCGGGCATCACGTTCTGGATCGCCTTTTCGAAGATCTCGATCGCCGGCGTACCGGTCTTCTCTTCCATATCCTTCAGCGCCGTATAGAAAATCCGTTCGGCAACAGTCTTCTTGCCGTCGAGCATCATACGGTTGATGAACCGCTGAGCCATTTCGCTGCCGTATACGGGATCCGGCACGACTTCGCGCTTGGGAGCTTGTCCTTTTCTCGGCATTACTTCGACACCGCCTTCGGTTTCTTAGCGCCGTATTTGCTTCGGCCCTGCATTCGGTTAGAGGTCCCTGAGGTCTGTTGGGTTCCTCGGACGATGTGATATCGCACGCCGGGAAGGTCCTTAACACGTCCACCACGCACGAGCACCACCGAGTGCTCCTGCAGGTTGTGACCGATGCCAGGGATATAGGCCGTCACTTCGATCCCGTTGGTCAATCGAACACGAGCCACCTTCCGCAAGGCCGAGTTTGGCTTCTTGGGCGTGACAGTTCGGACGACGGTGCAAACCCCTCGCTTAAATGGGTTCTTCTTCAAAGCCGGAGACTTTGATTTGACCTTGGGCGTACTTCGCCCTCGACGGACTAATTGATTGACAGTCGGCATTCTTCCTCGTTATTTCCGGTTTCGCGCGAGACCTTGGCTTCAACAAAAAAGCCCATGCGATTCACGCAGGGGCTGGGTCAACTGAGTCTGAATTCGCCTGAGACTTACTTCCGAACCGAGACCTGCTGAACCGCCTCCTTCGCGCGTTTTCCGTGCTAGCGGCGCAAAGCGTCGCCGAATTCAAATTATGAACGCACGGATTGAACGATGTCAAGGGGGCAGAGGGACCGTCCCACCGAGCGACAGTCAAGTAAACTCCTGCACTTCCATGTCAGCCGAAAAGTCGCTTCGAGAGATTCGTGTCGAGAAACTGCAGAAGATGATCGAATTGGGTCACGACCCTTATGCGATCGAGCGGTTCGAGCGTACCCATTCGGCCCAGCAGCTCTTGGATCGCTTCGACGATCTTCAGGGTCGGCAAGAGAGCTTTGCCGGACGAATCGTCTCCTACCGGCTCATGGGTAAGGCCGGGTTCGCCCATGTTAGCGACGGCGACGCCAAGATTCAAGCCTATTTCAAGAAGGACGATTTAGGGGACACCGGCTGGGAGCTCTACAATCTGCTCGACATAGGGGACCACATTGGGATCAAAGGTGAGCTCTTTCTTACCAAGACCGGCGAAAAGACGATCCATGTGCGCGAACTCGTCCCGCTCAGTAAGTCGCTCCAGTCCCTGCCCTTGGGAAAAGAGAAGGACGGAGAGCATTGGTATGGGCTGACCGACGTCGATCAGCGGTATCGCCACCGCCACCTCGATTTGATCTCGAATTCCGAAGCCAGAAAGATGCTGCTCGATCGGTCGCGAATCGTTTCAGCCGTTCGACGGTACTTCGATTCCGCCGGCTACCTGGAAGTCGAGACCCCACTTCTGCAGGTTGTTGCGGGCGGCGCTGCGGCCAGGCCATTCGTCACTCATTACAACGCCTATGAAATGGACGTCAAGCTTCGAATTTCCCTCGAGCTCTATCTCAAACGGTTGATCTGCGGCGAC
>JAYROD010000299.1:0-2594 GCA_041911835.1 Fimbriimonadaceae bacterium
GCGCGACTGTGCCGATGAGATCGAGAAATTCGAGCCCTCATGGTCATCCGCCCTGGAGTACCTGCAGCGGTCCCAAGATTATTGGATGAACTCCTGGAAGAACCTGAAGGACCAAGACCTCGAAAACGAAGTGCCACATTTTCGCGGAAACCTCTGGCCTGCATGGAAGATCATCCGGATGATGATCTACCACGACGCCTACCATTGTGGTCAAATTGCGATGCTTCGCTATGCTTGTGAGGAAACCGACATACCGCCCCCGTCGGCCGCCGAAGACATCCGGAAATCTTGCTCAGAGTTGCCCAATTGGTAGCGGCTGAGTCTCCCAATTCCAACCTGATACGGGTTTTTCGTACGCGCAAGTTCCGGAGCTGATGTATCCTGGGGAGATGGTGGAAGCCCCACGTCCCAACTATGGGATCGATGCCCCGGACGTCGTAAGAAACCTGGCTGTTTCCGGCGTCGTGCTGTTGCTTGCCGGGGTGCTTTTTGGCTCGGGATTGAAAATCGGACCGGTCCGAATTGGCTCGGAGTCGTTCCTGTTCCCCGGTGTGGCCCTTTCGCTGACTGCGCTGCTTATGGTGGTGGGAAGCAAGGTGGGAAAATTGCGGTATCGCGACCGTCTCATCGCATCGCTGGGGTTGCGCGGAGGCGAGCGCGTCCTGGACGTCGGATGTGGCAGCGGTTTGCTCTTGATCGGTGTGGCGAAGCATCTGAACTCGGGCAAGTCGGTCGGTATTGACCTTTGGCAAACAGTCGACCAAAGCGGTAACTGCGCCGATCGGACGATTCAAAATGCCAGAATTGAAGGCGTTGAAAACCTCATCGAGGTCGAAACGGGCGATATGCGGAAGATGCCATTCGCAGATGCTGAATTCGATGTAGCCGTGAGCTGTGCGGCGATTCACAACATCAAGATGAAGGCGGGCCGCGCGGAGGCGATCCGAGAGATCGCTCGCGTACTGAAGCCTGGAGCGAAGGTCGTGATCGGAGATATCGGACCCGTCAACGAATATGTCGCCGAATTCAAGAGGCTAGGGTTTGCCGATGTCCAAAAATCCAAGCCGTCGTTCCTCTTTGTTATTCCGGCTTGGACGGTCACGGCAAGAAAGCCTGGGGCGCCTCCCGAACACCCTTATGGAGTGTCGGAATGAGGAGGTTGGCTTGTGTCGCTTTGATCGGGCTCTCGAGCATCGCAATGGCGAGCACCTTGACCGTCGGAGCGGGGAAGCAGTTCGCCCGAATCGAGGAAGCGAATGCCGCGGCCCAGCCGGGTGACCGCATCGAGATCTATCCTGCGGCGGGGAACGGAGTCTACACGATGCCTGCGATCTATGTCGTCAAGGCGAACTTGACGTTCGTGGGGATGCAAGGGCGCCCAATTCTCGATGGCACAGGTTTCAGCTACTCTGGGGTCGGTTCGATACCCAGGGCGATTTTCCAGGTCAACGTTGGCGCGGATGGGGTGACGATTGAAAACCTGGAATTGCGGGCCGCCCATAACGACTCCCACAACGGCGCCGGAGTCCGAATCAATCAGGCAAAGAACGTCACCATCAGAAAATGCTCGATTCATGGAAACGATATGGGCATCATGTCCAACGGCAACGGAGTCGATCCAACATCCGGCTCCGGCCAGCTTATCGAGTTTTGTTCGATCTTTTCGAACGGCGATACGTCGAACCCCGGCTTCAGCCATAACCTCTATCTAGGTGGAACGAGTGCCACCATCCAATTTTGTGAAATTTACGATTCCACCGCAGGCCACAACCTGAAGAGTCGCGCGCACTTCAATCTGATCCAATACAATTTGATTCGAGATTCTGCGAATCGTGAGATCGATCTGGTCGACGCCTGGGACACTTCTCGCACGAATTCGAACGCAGTCCTCATCGGCAATCTCATCCTCAAGAGAGAGAACATGTCGGGCAATCGCGCGGTAATCCATTTTGGTCAGGATGGCGGCGGCGCCCACGACGGAAGGCTCTATGCGATCAACAATACGATCGTGACCAGCTATGTCTCCGACGTGTTTCAACTGTCGGCGAATCCCACTGGGCTGACCCTGATCAACGACGTCATTTTCAATGGCGTGCAAAGCGCGCCATCGCTCTTCTCGGTACCCAGTGGCGTGCTGCCAACGGTCATAGTGGGCGACCACAACTGGATTAGTCGCGGTTACAGCATTGCGGGTACCAATATCTCTTCGTCGACGAGATATCAGGGCCCGTCAATCAGCTCAGATCCTGGTTTCTCGAATCCTGCGTTGCGAGACTACTTATTGGGTAAGACGTCAGTCCCGTATGGCCCAAATGGAGCGCCGACATACACCGACGGAGATGGCGTAACGCGTCCTGCCAATATCGCATTTCAGTATTTGCCGGTGGCAAATCGTCTGCCAATTTCGTGGATCGCCCGGATGTATATCGGCGCCGGCATCAAGCGTCCATCATCGAAACCGGGCTCGTCGTCGGACGGTCGAAATCGTTAAGGACTTGGGATGGCGCCATGTTTGCATGAGGATGGGGAGCGCAACTCGGCCTGTCTGAGGCGGTGACGGGATCGCCGTCGGAGCGGAACTCAGGAGCAAGCGC
>JAYROD010000300.1:0-14174 GCA_041911835.1 Fimbriimonadaceae bacterium
ATGGCCCCGCCAGCGCCGGCAAAGGCACGGTGGCGCGCATGCTCGCCGAACGATTGGGACTGCGCTATCTCGACACTGGAGCAATGTATCGGGCGCTCGCTTTGAAGGCCCAGCGGGCTGGGTTGGGCGCCCAGGATGGCGACGCTGCAGCAGAACTGGGTAGGCACTGCACGATCGCTTTCGGCGAGGGCGAGCCGCAGCGGGTCTTCCTCGATGGTGAGGATGTGACCTCTGCGATCCGGGAGCCTGAAATCGGAGACCTCGCGAGTTCGCTCAGCGCGTTCACTCCAGTTCGCAAAGTGTTGGTGGAACAGCAGCAGGCGTTGGTCGCTCACGGCGGACTCTTGCTCGAAGGCCGCGATGTGACGACCGTCGTCGCACCGCATGCCAATCTCAAAATCTTTCTTACCGCTAGTCTCGACGAGCGCGCTCGCCGTCGACATGCAGAACTTGGCGCGAAGGGGATGGATATCAGCCTGGAGGCCGTGCGCGAGCAAATGGAAGAACGTGACACTCGAGATTCGACCCGAGAGGACAGCCCTCTGACTATCGCTCCGGACGCTCACGTCGTCGAGACCGACGGCATAACGCCGGAACAAGCCGTCGAGCGGATTCTTTCGCTCCTGCCGACTTAGGGCCATCGTCCCTTAACGTATCCGCCCATGCCAGCGACGAGGCTAACCCTACTGTTCGGCGCGACGATCTTTTTGAGCGCTGCGCTCATGTTTGTGCTCGAGCCGCTCTTCGCCAAGTTGCTGCTGCCCCTCGTTGGCGGAGCGCCTGCGGTTTGGCCAACTTCCGTGGCGTTCTATCAGCTCCTGCTGCTGCTCGGCTATGGATACGCACACCTTCTGACTCAATGCAGGTCCCGACGGGCTCAAATGACGATCCAGGTCATCGTGGCGGCGGTTCCTCTGGCGCTCCTCCCGATCGGCGTTTCCCCCGAAGCAACTCCGCCAACCGGCGGACCACCGATCGATTGGCTGCTAGCGCTCATGGCGGCAACGATCGGTGCGCCATTCTTCGCGCTCTGCACGATGTCACCCCTTCTGCAACGGTGGTATTCGTTACTTGGCGCGAGAGACTCGCATGATCCTTACTTTCTGTATGCGGCAAGCAATGCTGGGAGCATGCTTGCCCTGCTCAGCTATCCCTTTATTATCGAGCCGCTCTCGACGCTCAAGTTGCAATCGTTCAGCTGGTCCATAGGATATGGCATTTTGACGATTTTGGTCGCCGCGTGCGCGATCTTTTTCTCACGCGCTACGACCGAAGCCGAACCAACAAATGCAAAGCCCGAAGTGGTTGCTCCTTCTCGCAAATGGCGATGGGTCTTCTTGGCGTTCGTACCCTCCAGCCTCATGCTGGGATTGACGACATTTGTCACAACGGATGTCGCGGCGGTCCCGCTACTTTGGGTACTTCCTCTGACGGCCTATCTATTGTCGTTCATCATCGTGTTCTCGAGGAGGCCTATTCTGCCGCATCGGATCGTCATGGTGGTTTTCCCATGGATATTGGCGGCGATGATCGTCTTTCTCGCGATTCCCATTAAGAAGCCGTATCTGGTGGTCATCGCAGTGCAGTTCATTGGATTCTTCGTGACGGCGCTCGCCGCACATGGTGAATTGGCGAAAGATCGGCCCGCGCCTTCAGGACTGACCGGCTACTACTTCCTGATGGCTTTGGGGGGCGTTTTTGGTGGACTCTTCAACGCCTTGCTCGCTCCGGTTCTCTTCCGATCTGTGTCGGAATACCCGGTCGCCGCTCTGCTAGCAGCATTCATTCTTCCTTCGCTCAAGCGGCGAAGTCTCGTCTCTATTTGGGTTCCAGCCGTTATCGTGACCGTCTTCGCCATTTCCTTGCGCTTTTTGACAGAGGGCATCGCATTTTCACTCGCCATAATCGTGCTCGCAGTTTTCGGCGCATCGTTCGTACAACGCGCATGGTGGTACGTCGGGGCGTTGGCCGGCGCGCTCTTGATCGGGCAACTATTTCGCCCTGAATTCGGCACCCTTATCGATCAGGAACGCGGGTTTTTTGGCGTCCTCAGGGTGATCGACTATGGGTCGTTTCGATTTCTCTATCACGGGACGACTCTGCATGGCGCTCAGGACCACTGGCCCGGCCAAGAGCATACGCCGCTGACCTATTACTTCCCGAACGGGCCAATCGGGCAGGCCCTATCGGCGTTTCCAAAAGACCGGCTTCAGCGAGTCGGACTCGTCGGTCTAGGAGCCGGAAGTCTGCTCGCCTACACTCAGCCAGGGCAGAACTGGACGGTCTATGAGATCGACCCATTGGTCGTCAAGATCGCTTCGAACCCGCGATTCTTCACGTATCTTTCCGACTCGAAGGTTCGGCCCGAGATCGTGCTCGGGGATGCGCGGCTCCAACTTCAGAAGAGCAGCGAAACCTACGACCTGCTGATTCTCGATGCCTATAGCTCCGACGCCGTACCGGTCCATCTTCTGACTCGCGAAGCGTTGCGCACCTATTTGACCCGGCTCGCGCCTCATGGAGTGATCGCCTTTCACATTTCGAACAGTCGGATGGACCTCGAGCCGCTCGTTTACCTATTGCTCGAAGACGCCAAACTGAGCGGGTTGGCGTTCCTCGATCGGCCGATATCGCCGTTCGACGAGGGGCGAGGCAAAGACCCGTCGTTCTGGGTCCTGGCGGCGCGTGATAGGAGCGATCTCCGTTTCCTTGAGGGCCACGGCGCTTGGCGACCGTTGGAGCCGAAGGACGGAATGAAGCTTTGGACCGATGACTACTCGAGCCTTTGGAGCGTATTGAAACTGTAGTATTCTCATCCTATGGGCGCGTTTTTCGGATCAAAAGACTGGGGCCGACTGCTGACGGCGATGCTGACTCCCTTCGACCGGAGCGGAGCGGTCAACTATGCGGAAGCCGCCCGGCTGGCGAAGTATTTGGTCGACGAACAGAAAAACGACGGACTCGTCGTCAATGGCACGACCGGCGAATCGCCGACATTATCCGAAGACGAGAAGTTCAGGCTATTAGAGACGGTGCTCGACGCGGTGGGCGATCGAGCCGCCGTGGTCTTTGGCGCGGGGACCTATTCGACCGCCGAATCGATCCAGCTCACGCACGAAGGAGAGAAGCGGGGGGCGCACGGCATTATGCTCGTCAATCCGTATTACAATCGGCCCGGGCAAGAGGGCCTCTACGCACATTTTTCAACGGTTGCGCGAGAAACAAGCCTGCCCGTCATGCTTTATAACATCATGCCACGCTCCGCGATCAACCTCGAGACTCCCACGCTGCTTCGGCTCGCTCAGATCGGCAACATCGTCGCGGTGAAAGAAGCGAGCGGCAATATGGGACAGATCATGGAGGTCTGCTCGCAAGTGCCGGCCGGCTTCCGCGTCAACAGCGGCGACGACTCCCTGACGCTCCCGGTTATGAGCGTCGGCGGGCATGGCCTCGTTAGCGTAGCGGCCCATGTCGTCGGAGCCGAAATGAAGGAAATGCTCAACGCGTATCCGTCGGACATGGCTCGAGCCACGAAGATTCACATGGGGCTACTTCCGGTCTTCAAGGCGCTTTTTGCCTACCCATCGCCGGTGCCGGTCAAATATGCGACGAGCCTTCGAGGATTCGACTGCGAATCCGTTCGACTGCCGCTCGTGGGCCTTACGGAAGACCAGAAGCAAACCGTGCGCGACGCCTTGGGCAATGCCGAGATCGTCGAAGCTGCCGTTTTGGCCTGATGCTCCGAGTTCTCCGCTGGGCATGGACGCTCCCCAATCAGGTTGCCGGAGCCATAGGCGCTGTCGGTGGGAGGGTGGCCAGGCGAGAGGTCGACACAGGCGCGGTTTTGGTGGTTGGTTCTTGGCTAGGCAAGTTCATGTCGAAGAAGGGTCTTTCCTCCGCGACAACTCTTGGAGATTTTATTCTCATCGGCAGACCGGAGAGCGTTGCGCACGAAGCGCTGATCGCCCACGAACGGATCCACATTCGGCAAAGCAATGCTTTGGGTTGGCTGTATCTCCCTGCAACTGGGATCGGCTATCTCATCAGCGGTTTTCGATCAGGCTTTAAGGATTGGCACGATGCCAGCCCGCTCGAAATCGATGCCGACCTGCGCTCTGGCATCGCCTCCAATGTCGAAGGGAATCGTTTCGCGTCGGCCAGACTCCGGCGCAGCCTACGCGACAGCTAATGCGGTCCGTCGAACGCGGCTCCACACGGGCTTCCCATATTGGCTGCTTCGTTTGAAAATTCTTCGCCGTTCATCCGAATGAGCGGATTGTAAAAAACCGCCGAGCGCGTCGAGCGCGATCCGATGTAGTGGCATATGAACGATCTGCGGCAACGATTTTCGGAGAGATTTGGTCCGCTGCCATGAATCGTGTTGCCACTGAAGAACTGGACGTCACCCGGCTCCATCTGCGCCGCCACTTCGTCGAGTCCTTCCGGCGTCGCAACGTGCTGATCGAAAAACGAAAGCGCAGGGTCCGCTTGGCCCGGACAGAGCAGCTCTAACTTGTGCGATCCGGGGACCAAGATCAGCCCGCCATTTTCTTGATCGCAGGAGTCGATGGCGACCCACGCCGCCAGGCAGCCTGCCCGGTCATCCGCCTGTAAGTACAAATTGTCTTGATGGGGCGCCTGGCCCTTGGTTCCGGGTGGCTTCCAGTAGTACATCGTTTGGGCCGCGACCGGCTCATCGTCCAATAGTTCCCGAACGATTTCGATGAGTCGAGGATCAAGCAGATATCGCTTGGAGAGCTCGTCGAAACGATGAGGGTGGATGACACGCGGGTAACCCTTCTCGCACGAGTTCTGAAAGTCGCCATCGTGCTGCTCGAATTGGCCCGGCACGCCTTGGCTCCAAATCTCCTCGAACCGATTCCGGATCAGGTCGACCTCCTCCGGCGGCAGGAGACCTCTGACAATCACAAACCCGTCCCGCTCAAACTCTGCTCGAATAAGCTTCACGTCCTTGGGCATCGCAATTTGATTGTACAACTCGCAGCGTAGCTTTCTTCTCCTTGAAAGCGTCCAAACAGTCAGCAACTTGGAGAGGTGTGAACCATGTTTCTCAGTCTTTCGCTCAGCTTCGCGCTGGCGCTTCCGCAATCCGACGCCGGTGCGGAAATCACTATCTACAACCAGGGATTTGGGCTCGTCAAAGACGTGCGCCATCTCAATTTGACGCAAGGACTTCAGCAGGTCGCCATCGAAGACGTCGCGCAGATGATCGAGGCAAACAGCGTCGGCATCAGCAGTCTGAGCGCGCCTGGATCGTTCGTCGTCCAGGAACAGAACTACCAA
This sequence comes from Fimbriimonadaceae bacterium, assembly GCA_041911835.1. Taxonomy (GTDB): domain Bacteria; phylum Armatimonadota; class Fimbriimonadia; order Fimbriimonadales; family Fimbriimonadaceae; genus JAYROD01. Next base: position 5,305 of record JAYROD010000300.1, read on the forward strand.
TACGACCTCATCAGCCCGGCGGCGATCCTTAACAAGGCCGTGGGAGGCAAAGTCACCCTCAACCGAGTGCTCCCGAACGGGACGAAGGAGAAGATCGTCGGCACGCTCCTGAGTTCACCAACCGCCGTCGTGAGTACTTCCAATGGCTCGGAGCAGACGTATAACGGCATGGTGATCCGAACGGACGACGGGCGGATTCTCCTCGATCCGACGGGTGAGGTCGAAGTCAATTCCATTCCTGAAGGACTGATCAGCAAGCCGACCCTGCTCTGGGACCTGATCGCCGATAAGGCGGGGCCGAACACGGTCGAACTGAGCTATCTGACACAGGGCATGAGCTGGACCGCCAGCTACGTCATGTTGCTTGATGGCGAAGGTTCGAAGGGTGATTTCAAAGGCTGGGTGAACCTGGTCAACCAAAGCGGCGCCACTTTCAAGAACGCTCAGTTGAAGCTGCTGGCTGGTGATGTGCAGCGAGCGCCCAGCGGCGCCATGGGAGGAATGGGTCGTGGCGGCGCCCCACAGATGGATCTGAAGTCCGAGTCAGGATTCAGTGAAGAGCAGTTTGCGGATTATCATCTCTACACGCTCCAAAGGCCGACGAATATCCGAAACAATGAAAACAAGCAGGTCAGCTTGCTCGAAGCCTTTTCCGTGCCGGTGACCAAGCGGCTGATCATCGATCCGATGAGGAATTTTCGTGGATATCGCCCGGGAGAAGGAGAAGTCGGAAGCGGCATCTTGAAACCGCAAATTCGCATCGAATTCAAAAACGATAAGGCAAGCCATATGGGCATGCCGTTGCCCAAGGGGACGATCAAGGTATTTCAAAGGGATAAGAGCGGATCGCTGCAGATGCTCGGTGAAGACAGTATCGATCACACGCCGCGAGATGAGAACGTTTCGCTCGTGGTTGGACGCGCGTTCGACATCGTCGCCGAGCGGAAGAGAACGAGTTTTGCCTGGATCGACAAGGACAAGAACGGCAGTCCTCATGGCATCCGAGAAACGTTCGTCATCGACATTCGCAACCGCAAAGAGACTGGAAGTGAAACAGTGACACTTCTCGAACGACATTGGGGCGAATACAAAATAACGCAATCCAGCATGCCTTATAAGGCGTTGGATTCTGAGACGATTCAGTTCTTGGTGCCCGTAGCTGCTACGAAAAGTGTCAAAGTCGAGTACACCTGCGAAACCCGTTGGTGATCAGAATATCGCCACTTGATGATTAAGAAAAGGGTCGGGCGCATATGCCAAATTGGCCGACCCTTTTCCGGTTATTCGTTCATCTTTTCAGAGCCCAGCGAGCCGCTCCTGGAGCTGCGCATCGGTGATGCTTGTCAGCTCGATCTTCTTTTCTCTTGCGGAGTGCCCGGCGACGATCACGATCGAGCTCTTCGGCAGCTTGAGCGTCTTCGCGAGGAGCTCGACGACCGCGCTATTGGCCTGACCGTCCGCCGGAGCGGCCGTCACATAGACCCTCCACTTGCCGTCCTTGAGTTCGATACGGTTTGCCGAAGCGCGTGGAGTGACTCCGACGTGAATCGTCGCCATTAGCCCGCGGCAGTGTGTGGGTCCGAGGGTGGGGCTTCCGACTCCTCCTCTTCGTCATGGCTCATTTCGAGGTTCACGAGCGCGGGCTGATGCTTCGGGAGGGCAATCGCGTCGAGATGCTCTTGGAGCAGCGACCGGAATCGCGATTCGAACCGCTGCTTTTCCAGCCCCAATCTCTCCAATTCCCACCGCATGTCGTTGATTCGCTTTTGGGATTGCGCCTGAAGGTCGGCCACTTGACGAGCCGCTTCCTGCAGGATGATCTGCGCTTCCTTGTGAGCATTCGTTCGGGTTTCGTCGGCGGCCTTGTGTGCGAGCAGGAGCGATTCTTTCAGAGCCGTCTCCTGGAGCCGATAGCGGCTGAGGTCCTCATCAAGCCGAGCGATTTGCGCCTGTGCTTGCTGAAGCTCTTTCCGCAAAGCTAGCATTTCCGCGGCGGCCCGCTCGAGTAGAGAGTCGACGGCCTTGCGCTCATATCCTCCGAGCTTCTTGGGGAGATTGGCCGAATCCAAATCCAATGGCGCCATGCGATCCATCGCTTCACCTCTATTGTGGTCTGTGGAAGACCGATTTGGCCTTCGAATCGTCAATTAATTGCGCGAGCGAGCGGCAGGCTTTACCGTGCCTTTCATCTTCGCTTCGATTCGGTTCAAATTGTTCTTCGCAGCGTCGTCATCGGGTTTGAACGCCAGGTACTGCTTCCAAACTCGGAGTGAATCACTGAGAAGCCCTAATCGTTCGTACGAGTGCGCAAGGATGCGGAAGCTGTCCGGATGCGGTTTCGCGGCGAGCGTCGGTTCAAGAAGGGGCGGCACCTTCGCATACGCCTTCTTCATGAAATAGAATTGAGCCTCTGGGTAGGGGGCTTCTTTGTCGTTGGGGTTCTGGTTGCGGAATCGCACGTACGTGGCGAGCGCCTCATCCCAATGCTGAATATTCTCCTGCATCCAACCGAGATCGGTGTAAACCTCGTAGTCGCTCGGCCACAGTTCGGCGCGGAACTTGAGCAACTGGATGCACTTGGGGAACTCGCCGTCTTTGAACCAAATATCGGCGACGCCAACGGCACGCTTGTCGGCTATATCCCAGATCCGGGTCGTCCGATCGACCTCGGGCTGCTTCTTCGGTTCGGCGGTCCAAGCCACCGTTGTTAGCGCGAGAAGCCCGATAGCCAGCTTAACGGTTATTCGATTGCCCATGGTCCACCACCATGATTGTGACGGAACTGGAGCCTGGTTCGTTACGACCGGGCCCTAGGACCTGCCGAAAAAACGTACCCCAGCAAATTTGCTGGGGTACGCAAGGGTCGCGGAGGCGAGCTTAGTGGCCGCCCTTGGATTTGTCGGTCTTCGACTTATCGGTCGACTTCACGAATCGGCCTGTCTTCGGATCGCGGGCAGGCGTCGACTTTGCGGTGGATCCGCTCTTGGCTGTGCCAGTCGACTTTACGAATCGGCCGGTCTTCGGATCGCGAGCAGGCATCGACTTGGCGGTGGAACCGCTCTTGGCCGTGCCGGTCGACTTCACGAAGCGTCCGGTCTTCGGATCGCGTGGGGGCGGCAGGGTCTTGGCGGTGGCAGAACCTTTCGACGTGCCGGTGGACTTGACGAACTTACCCGTCTTCGGGTCTCGAGCCGGCATATTCTTATGCTTCGATGCGTCCTTTGAGCCTTGGCTCGCCTTGGCATCAGCCGGTTTCGAGGTCGTTCCGCTCTTCTGTGCCATCGCGGATGGCGCAATGGCGCAGACGAAGAGAGTCAAAACAGCAATGAGTACTCTGAACTTCATATCGATTTCTCCTGGCGTGGCTGCTGGCAATTGTTGCTCACCCAATCCTCGCTCGGCAGCTATTCGACCTTGAATGACGGATTTTTGAGTCTCCTAGGCGCCCAAAACCCCGCGATTCGTTCAAGATCGCATGATCTCTGCAACGATAGAGAAATCAAGAGAGTTCCTTTTGGAGCGTTTCTTGCACTAATCCGGGGTTCGCTCGGCGCTCACTTTTCCGCATCACTTCTCCTACAAGGAACCCGATCACCTGCTTCTGGCCCGATTTGTATTTGGCGACGACATCGGGATTCTCAGCGATGACTTCCCTCGCCCAAGCTTGTACTGCAGAACCGTCGGAGACCTGAGACAGCCCCTTTGACCTGACAATCTCGGCAGGCATCGCTCCGGACTCGAAAGATTCGGCGAAAATTTCCTTTGCCATCTTGCCACTGATCGCCCCATCTGAGATCAGCTTCGTCAAATCGAGCAGATGCGCTGGCGTGATCTTGGCGAGATCGTGATGTTCGGAATTGGGATCCAAGGTCTGCCCGCTTTCGTTGAGAAGCTTGGAGAGGTCTCCGCTCATCCAGTTGAAGATCTGCTTTGGCTCTCCTCCTTGGCCGATGGCTTCTTCAAAAAACGCCGCAGCATGAAGGTCTCCAACCAGCCAATTGGCGTCGTAGGCCGACAATCCGAGCGATTCCTGATAGCGGCGGCTCTTCGCGAGCGGGAGTTCGGGGATCGTTGAACGGAGGCCCTCGATGTACGCTTCTTCGAACTTCATCTGGGCCAGATCGGGATCCGGGAAGTATCGATAGTCGTTCTCCGATTCCTTCGTCCTCATCAGAAAGCTGGATTCGGTTGCTTCGTTCCACCCTCGCGTTTCTTGGTGGACCTTGCCGCCACTCTCGATCACAGCAATTTGGCGTCGCACCTCGAACTGAACCCCCAGTTGCACGCTCTTGAAGCTGCCTAGATTCTTGAGTTCAGTCTTTGTCCCGAGTTCGGCGGCGCCTTCTCGGCGGACGGAGATGTTCGGTTCGCACCTGAGCGAACCCTCCTCCATCTTGCCATCGCAGACGCCCAGATAGAGCAATACCTGCCTAAGCTGGGCAACATATTCCTTCGCTTCTTCGCCCGAAGAGATGTCCGGCGGGAAGTCCGTGACGATCTCCATGAGCGGAACTCCGGCGCGATTGTAGTCGACGCCCGATCCGCCCGAGGGCAGATGAAGCAGTTTTCCCGTGTCCTCTTCCAAGTGGACACGCCGAATGCGCACCTTCTTGTACCCCCCGCCGGCTGCAGGAATTTCCAGCCACCCGGCATAGCCCAACGGGTTCGTTTCACCATACTGGCTAATCTGGTAGCCCTTGGGAAGATCTGGATAGAAGTAGTTTTTCCGGTGGAAGATGCTCTCCATCGCGATCTGGCAATTGAGCGCCAGAGCTGTGCGGAGGACGAGTTCGACCGCGTGGCGGTTTGGAACCGGCAGACTCCCGGGCAAGCCCAAACATACCGGACAGACTCGAGTGTTCGGCTCAACGCCGAACGCCACCGGGCACCGACAGAACATCTTGCTCTGGGTGCGGAGTTCGGCGTGAACCTCTACACCAACGCTGGTCAGGTACTCAGGCATTTTGGAAGCGCTCAGTTTACCGAGCCCGTTTGGGGAGCTATCTGCCCGATCGGGCGCTGGCGATTAGCCAGAAGATCGCCGCTATATTCGCCAGGAAGGTGAACCCGCCCAAGATAATTCCCACCCAAGCGTGAGCGCGCCCAGGCATCTTCGGGTCGAGGTCGCACGCCTTGTTTCCCTTTAGGCCCAGAATCACCGCCCCGATACCGAGAAGCAGCCCGAAGCATGGAATGAGCGAGAAGACAGCGAGATAGTAAGCGATGAGCGCGTTCGCGTTCTTTGTTGGAATCAGCTCATCCATCGGTGAGCTTGGGTCGCCGCCGCTTTGGGTTGGCGGCTGCGTCCAGTCTTGAACGGGCGGCGGCTGAGCGGACTCCTCGTCTGGCACGCTCAAATAATGCCACATCGTTCCTCGGTGTTCAACTCCAAATGGAAATGGGCGAAGAACAGATGTTCTTCGCCCATTCACTTGAGGAGGCTGCGCCGTTTACTATTCGGCTTTTTCGGCCTTGGCCTTCGTCGATTTAGCGGCGGGCTTGGCAGGCTTCTTGACCTCGGCCTTAGGAGCCTTCGGAGCTGCCGCCTTGGCGGGCTTCTCGGCGACTGCGCCCTTCGAGGCGGCCTTCATGGCGCGCGATTTCCGACGGGCAGCCTGGTTCGGGTGGATGACTCCGCGCTGGGCCGCCTTATCCATCGCCTTTTGAACTTTCACGACGGCTTCGCCGGTCGCCTTCCCATCTCCTGCCGCGGCGGCCTGGCGAACCTTCTTCACGTAGGTCTTGAGCGCCGTCTTGACGGACTGGTTGGTGTTGCGGGCCTTGGCGTTCCGCCGCAGGTCCTTCTTCATCGACTTGATGTTTGCCATAAGTTAGTTCGGAGATTATAGCAGATTCGAGCCTGAAGTCGGCGCCAGGGGGATGCCTGGCCTACAATAAGGCGATGGCGTTGCGCGAACGGAGTATCGAGTCTCAGCTCAGCCGAAATCCCGGAATGGATTTGGAAATGGACTGGGTGGAGGAGGCCGTTGTGAACCGGAGCGCCGTCGAGCGTCGGGCGGCGACCTTGACCACTCGCAGGACAGTGAAGAAGCAGTGGCAGGCGGCCTGGCTGCTGAAGGCGATCACCTGCATCGACCTGACGACGCTCTCCGGCGATGACACACCCGGACGGGTCGAGCGGCTTTGTGCCAAGGCGATCCAGCCGGTGCGCCGTGAAATGCTCGAGGCGCTCTTGCCGGGCGTCCCGCTGCACGTTGGGGCGGTTTGCGTCTACCACGAGATGGTGCCCGTGGCGGTTCAAGCGCTCAATGGGACTGGAATTCCGGTGGCGGCAGTTTCAACCGGCTTCCCTGCGGGTCTTAATCCTTTTCCACAGCGGATTGCGGAGATTCATGCGTCCGTCGATGCCGGGGCCGAGGAGATCGACATCGTGATCTCTCGACGGCACGTGCTGACCGGGGATTGGAAAGCTCTCTACGAAGAAGTGCGTGCCTATCGGGAGGCGTGTGGGGAGGCGCATATCAAGACCATCTTGGCTGCGGGTGAACTTGGGACTCTCACCAACGTGGCAAAGGCGAGTTTGGTGTGCGTGATGGCCGGAGCGGACTTCATTAAGACATCGACTGGGAAGGAGTCGGTTAATGCGACCTTGCCGTTTGGGCTGGTGATGACGCGCTGCATTCGGGATTACCATGAGCGCACGGGATACAGAGTCGGGTTTAAGCCTGCGGGTGGGATTCGGACAGCCAAGGATGCTCTCAACTGGCTCATCTTGATGAAGGAAGAGTTGGGGAATGACTGGCTGTCGCCGACGTTGTTCCGCTTGGGGGCGAGTACGTTGCTTTCGGATATCGAACGGCAACTCGAGCATTTCTTAACTGGGCACTATGCGGCTTTCAGCCATCAGCCTATGGGCTAAGGCCAGTGACTGAGCATGAGAGTGAAACATGGTTCACGAAAACCCGAATAACGTCAATTTGGCGATCGAGGAGTTTCTTGGTCTCTGGTGGGACAAAGAACGCGCGGCGAAAATCACCGCGAAATATGGTCCGGACGTCTGCGCAGAAGTCGAGTCACTCTATCACTTCGCGGCGGGATACGACTTCGACTGGGTGAACGAGAACATGGATCGGGTCGCGGATCGTGTCGAATCCGAGCTGTCCCAACGGCACCCCTATCTATCTCCCAGCTCGCTCATGCAGCTTAAGAACTGCTTCTACTATTCCTACAAGTGACGCCTGCGGCTCGTCCATAATCCAAGCATGGACGTCGCCGAAGCCTTCGAGACCATGGAGTATGGTCCCGCGCCTGAGTCTCCTCAGCCAGCATTCGACTGGATCAAGGCGCATGGGGGGCGCTTTGGGCTCTTTATCGACGGCAAGTTCGTCGACCCGAAGAGCGGCGAGTATTTTGAGACGACGAATCCCGCAAATGCTCGATTGCTGGCTGAAGTTTCTCAGGCGGGGATCAAAGATGTCGATGCTGCGGTTAAGGCAGCTCGCAACGCACAATCTTCATGGTGGGAGTTAGGCGGACATCAGCGAGCTCGCTATCTTTACGCAATCGCTCGGCAGATCCAAAAGCACTCTCGATTGTTCGCCGTTCTCGAGAGCCTCGATAACGGCAAACCGATTCGCGAAACGCGGGACATCGATATCCCTTTGGTTGCGCGGCATTTCTATTACCATGCGGGATGGGCGCAGCTCACGGAGCAGGAGATGTCCGGCTGCGAGCCGTTGGGTGTAGCAGGTCAGATTATTCCTTGGAATTTTCCTTTGCTCATGCTCGCTTGGAAGATAGCTCCTGCTTTGGCGATGGGAAATACTGTCGTGCTGAAGCCGGCAGAATTCACGCCATTGACTGCGCTGCTCTTTGGCGAGATTTGCTCGAAGATTGGGCTTCCGAACGGTGTGGTGAATATCATCACGGGGGACGGGCGAAGCGGGGCCGCATTGGTCGAGCATCCGGGGGTTGACAAAATCGCCTTTACCGGCTCCACGGAGGTCGGGCGGATCATTCGCCGTGCGACCGCGGGCACTGGGAAGAAGCTCTCTTTGGAACTTGGCGGGAAATCTCCATTCATCGTTTTCGATGATGCCGATTTGGACAGTGTGGTCGAAGGCGTGGTCGATGCGATCTGGTTTAACCAGGGGCAAGTTTGTTGCGCTGGATCACGGCTGTTGCTCCAAGAAAGCATTGCGCCGAAGATGATCGACAAGCTCAAGGCGCGAATGGAGACACTGCGCATTGGCGATCCGCTCGACAAGGCGATCGATATTGGAGCGATCGTCGCTCCCGTGCAGTTGGAGCGCATTACCGAATTGGTTGAGCAAGGGGTGAAGGAGGGCTCGCAAAAATGGCAACCATCGTGGGCTTGTCCGACTGAAGGATGTTTCTATCCTCCAACGCTTTTTGCCGATGTCTCGCCGGCGTCGGCCATTGCGCAGATCGAGATATTTGGTCCCGTCTTGGTGAGCATGACTTTTCGCACTCCTGCCGAGGCGGTCGAGATCGCTAACAACACGCCTTATGGCTTAGCCGCAAGCGTTTGGTCGCAGAATTTGGATCAAGCGCTGGATATCGCACGGCAGGTTCTGGCCGGCACCGTTTGGATCAATTGCACCAATCAATTTGATGCGGCAAGCGGATTTGGCGGCTATAAAGAGAGCGGCTACGGTCGAGAGGGCGGAAAAGAAGGGCTCTGGGAGTACGTGAAGGAAGCAAGAACAACTGAGGGGCAACTGAAGCCTGGTGCAGAGACAATTGGGCCCCAATCGTCCAGCCGCCAAGCTTCCAACGAGCCCCTTACCGGAATAGACCGGACCGCCAAGATGTACATCGGTGGCAGGCAAGCCAGGCCGGACTCTGGCTACAGCTGGGAGGTTCTCAACCCGGCGGGCCATCTACTC
>JAYROD010000301.1:0-4395 GCA_041911835.1 Fimbriimonadaceae bacterium
CACCGCCACCTCTCCGACGGGCACCGCCAGCCAGGTCTATTTCACTCTCGAAACTGCTTCGTCCCGGCTCGACATGGTCGAGCAGACAAAGCTCTGGAACTACTTCTCCAACGGCGGCGCCGGGGGATGGGACCCGAATGCGACATGGACCCGCGGCGTTTCGATGGCCGATTCGAGCATTACGAGGCTTGCCGCCATCAATCCGAGCCAGTTGATCAACCCAATTTCTCATCAGCTCAAGGCTCAGGTATCGTTGATTCCGGCATCGGACGTTGCGGCGAGCGACGGCTGGCTCGCCGAATTCGATCAGGCCGTTTGGCAGGTGGCGCCCTAGACGCCAAAGCCTGGTGGCAATCCGCAAAGTAAGTGTTGAAACTATCTGACCTTTGCGCGGACGGTCGCCAGGCTTTGGCTTTGGGCGGAAATTTCCGGGTACGGTCGGCTCATAGTGAGCAAGAATCCGCTGCGCATCGGCCTCATCGGCTATCAGTTCATGGGAAAGGCCCACAGCAACGCTTATCGGCAGGTGGGACGCTTCTTCGACCTCCCCTATGAGATCGAATTGCACACCCTGTGTGGGCGCCTTTCGGAGGCTGTAACAGCGGCTGCAGAGAAGTTTGGCTGGTCGCAGGTCTCTACACGATGGCAGGACGTTGTCGCCGACCCCTCGATCGACGTGATCGATGTTGCAACCCCCGGCGACAGCCATTGCGAGATCGCCTGCGCCGCAGCCGAAGCAGGGAGGATCGTCTTTTGCGAAAAGCCGTTAGGGAATACCTTGCCCGAGGCGAAGCAGATGCTCGAAGCCGTTCAGTCCGCCCGAGTCCCAAATGCCATCTTCCACAACTATCGTAAGGCGCCGGCCGTCGCACTCGCCAAGAAGATGATCGAAAACGGCGACCTCGGCACGATCTACCATTTCCGCGCAACCTACCTGCAAGACTGGATCGCCGACCCTCAGTTTCCGCTCGTGTGGCGGCTGCAGAAAGAACATGCGGGTAGCGGCGCCCTCGGTGATATCGGGGCGCACATCATCGACCTTGGACGCCACCTCGTGGGTGAGATCGCAGAAGTCTGCGGCGCCTTGGAAACGTTCATCAAACGCCGACCTCTTGCAGGCGCCGTCGATGACAAACTCGGAGCTGCCGCCTCTTCCGAGAAGGGAGATGTGACCGTTGACGATGCTGCCATGCTCTTGGCGCGATTCAAGAATGGCGCGCTTGGTACATTCGAAGCCTCAAGGTTTGCCGTAGGGAGAAAGAATTACAATCGCTTTGAAATCAACGGCTCCAAAGGCTCGTTGGTCTTCAATCTCGAGCGCATGAACGAGCTGGAGCATTACGACAACAGCGTCGCCGACGATCGTCATGGTTTCGCGCTTATACAAGCGACCGAATCCTCTCAGCCTTACGCTGGGCACTACTGGCCGCCTGGACACATCATCGGCTATGAGCACACTTTTATCAATTTAGTCGCAGATGCACTTTCCGCGATTCACGAGGGTAGGCCTTGTTCACCAGACTTCGGAGATGGGTATGAAAATCAGCGCGTGCTGGATGCGGTTGAGAGGAGTCATCAAGCAAGGGGCTGGATCGCTCTGTGAAATACCGAGTGTGTGTGGACGATAACTTCCATTTCATGGATGAGTCAGAGCGTTACGAGCTTGGAGAATTCGAATCACAGGAAGAGGCGCTGGCTGCAGCCAAAGATATCGTAGACCGAGGTCTCGAAACGGTGTACAAACCTGGGATGTCTGCGGAAGAGCTCTTTGGCAATTACACGATGTTTGGCGAAGATCCATTCATCATGCCGGCGGATTCCGAGTTCTCCGCTTGGGAATACGCGCGGAAGCGCTGCTTCCAAATTTGCTCTGATAAGGACTGAATTTCGGCTTTGCATCCCATCGATGAAAAGGATGGAGACCGTCCAGCTACTCCCTTGCCCCGGCCTTAATCAATAAATTTCTGACCTTCGATTTCGGCAACTCCTTATTCACCATTTGCAGCAAGCTTGTTCGTTCTTCGTGCCCGTCTTCAAGATGATAAATCTGAGAGCTATTCGGATCGGCGCCATGTGCCAACAGGAACCGAACTGACGCAACATTCCCATCCAAAGCTGCGCTCCACAAGGCGGAACTTCTCCCAGGCTCATCATTCACTTTCGCTCCACGCTTGATCAACAGCTCCATCACTTCCAAATGCTCATAAAAGGCAGCAGCCTCTAATGGAGACTCCCAGCCGTCTCGCAAATTCGGATCGGCCCCATGGTCCAAGAGCAGTCGTACAATCTCAACATCTCCCTTATCGCAGGCAGCTTGCAATGGCAGCCCGTCATTCTCCGACATCTCGCTCCAAAAATCGCTCGGCGCTTGGTTAGGATCGACACCCGATCGCAGTAAGCGTGACATTTCGGAAATATCCGACCGGTCGATCGCATCCATGAGTCGCGAGTAGCCGCCATGAAACGGCAAACAGGAGTAGAACAGCAATCCACCGCACAAGAGGACAAAGCCGGCCAAGAGCAGCCAGCCCCAAGGGATTCGCTTTCTCACGGCTTCCGGAGCGGCTTGCATGCAATAAGGACAGCGAAAGCCACCCAATTGGTTGTCGACCACAGCCTGGGGTTCGACACCAACTGACTCAACTCGAAAAGACACTGGAATTCTCGATTCCCAGCCTGATAGACTGAACGCTCGCAACCCCTGCAGGAGACTTCTATGAGGCAGTTTTTGAAATACATCCACCTGGCGGTACTTGGAATCACCATCACCCATGCCCAATCGAACGGCCCAACAGTCATTTCCAGAGCCCTAAGCGCCGCCGATCCCGAATCCGCGGCATGCAGCAAGTTCGTTGGCGAGTTCTACACTTGGTACTTGGCGCACGGCAAAAACGCCGACCCGCTCCGTGTCGCGCTCAAGACCAAGAAATCCAATTTTAGTTCGGAGCTTGTCAAGCGGCTGAACGAAGATTACAAGGCAGCGGCCAAATCGCCCGGTGAGATCGTCGGCTTGGACTTCGACCCCGTGCTCAATAGTCAGGACTTTGCGGACAAATATATTCCGGGCAAGGTGACGAAGAAGGGAAGCCACTACTTGGTCGAAGTGTTTGGTGTGACTGGCGGAAAACGAGGCGAGGTTGCAGACGTCATTCCCGAACTGCAGAAAGTTGGCGGCCGTTGGGTATTCACCAACTTCGTCTACAGGCACGACGGCAAGACCGACGACCTGCTAAGCATCTTGAAGAAGTTGAAGGCCGATCGAGAGAAAGGCGGATAAGACGGTTGACATGGACTGATCGGCAGGCTTCTTTGCCAAAGCGCCGGGTCAAAAGAAAACGCGCCTGAGCATAGTGCTCAGGCGCGTTCGTTCGTGCTTGGGCGATTACTATCGCTTCGGCGAACTTCCAAACGTTTCCAGCAGCGCGAGCGTGGCCCAGCAGGTGCCGTTAAACGAGGAGTACTGCGATTCCCCGTGCGGGAATCCTGCATCGAGGTAGTTATTCGCCGGCATGGCACGTTTGTTGACGAACCAAGAACCGTCCGGGTCCTGAGTTCGGAGTAGGAACGCTACCCCCGCCTTGTAAACCGGATCCGTGATCGGCATACCGCCAGCAACATGAAGCGCGTAAAGGGCTTGTCCGGTGGCATAGGCGTCGCTCTGCAAATCAGGCATCTGCGACCAGCCTCCGTCTGGGAGTTGCCCGGATCGCACTTCGTCGACAGCCTTCTGAATCGATTCGGCATCCGCGCCGCTCCACTTCAAGCCGAGCAGACGAAACGCCATGTCCTCGTTGGTGCGGATCGGAGCCTGCAATAGCCAGGTGCGTGCGCGCCCAATTCGCTCCTGAACCTCTGAAGCGTTCGCCTTTGGACCATACGCCTGAAGCGAGTGGACGGCGAGAGCCGTGAACGTAACGAAGCTGGACTGCATGGGCACGCGGGGAAGCGAGAACGACCAGAATCCGGCTGGATTCTGCTGGCGAGCGAGCACCATGGCCATCGCCGCAGTCGCCTCGTTCGGCGGCTGGTTGTGCGCGGCCATGCCAGAAAGCAGCCAACCGTCGATCGTGTTCACCTCGTTGATCTCGATGAGCGGGACCTGCTTCATCATTTCGGGGTCCTTGAGCGCGGCCTCATGCAGAGGCTTCATCGCTGCGAGGGCGCCGTTGATCCGATCCATTTGCGCTTTTTGAGTGGCCGGATCGAGCTTGAGCCCGTGCCTGGCAGCCGACCCGGTCGCCATCCGTCCGAGCCCTTCCTGGTGACAGGACACGCGGGAAGTCATCTGATCGAACTTATTGGTCGAATACTGGATAAGTTTGAGACTCAAATTGACAGCTTCCTGCGGTGTTCGGAGCTTCGTGCTCGCTGAGGCAGATCGTGCGCCTCCCAGCG
>JAYROD010000302.1:0-10440 GCA_041911835.1 Fimbriimonadaceae bacterium
ACACGAAGCTCCACCCTGTCGCCAGTCCGGGAAATCACTCCCCAAATTCCAGCCGTATTCGGTTCGGTAAATTGCACCCCACCCTTAGGATCCGGGGCGAAGGCGATTGTGCTGGGATTCTCAAGCCACTGGAGCCCGGCCAAAGTGAGCCAGCCTTCATCGATTTTGAGCCTTTCCTCCAGCTCAGCGCGCCAGGCAGCCGTCTCCTTCACATATGAGTCTTGCGCCTGACCCGCCTGGATCGAGGGGCCAGAAACGGCCATTGCGATGAGTCCCATCAAAGCGGTCGTAAGCATTGCGTTTGGCCTTATCCGCCCTTCTTGTTTCCGAGCGGCTTGGTGACTTTGATCCCTGCCTTCTGAACTTTGGGCATCGGACCGACGTTGACGTTCGCACCGCCTTGCGGAGGCGTGACGGAATTAATCTGGACCGCGTCTGCATCGGTCGAGGTGATTAGGAACTTGCCATCCCCCGTAAAGCAGATGGGAGCTCCGACGAAACATTGCCCCTCCAGCTTGGCTACCGGCTTGAAATTGCCAAGGTTCCAGACACGCACAGTTCGGTCGCTAGAACTGGTTGCGACGAATCTCCCGTTGGGTGAAAATGCCGCGTGAATCAAGAAGTCTTCGTGACCAACGAGCGATCCCATTTTTTGGCGGGTCACCAGACTCCAAACATTGCCTTTCGAGTCCTTTCCAGCCGTGACGGCGACGCTGCCAATCTTGTTCACGGCGATATCGAGAGCGCCCTGTCCATCGTGGCCCTTGAGCGAAAAGGCCGGATTCGGTGAATTGATTTTGTACACTCGCCCGCCTTCGCCGATTGTCGCGGTGAGAAGGTTGCCACCGGCAGGGCTGAACACGGCCCCATAGAAGTTAGCTCCCTTGCCGAGCAGCTTTTGGACAGGCTTGCCTTTGGCCACGCTCCAAATGATGATGACATCGTCTTTTCCCGTGCTGGCGAGCATCGTGCCGTCTTTACTGAAGCTCAGGGCCTGAATCCCTCGCTGGTGGCCGTTATTGCGGTCGAACTCCTTCAGCTTTTTGCCTGTCTTTGCGTCCCAAAGCCAAATCCTCGCAGTTTCGTCGCCACTCGCGATGAGCGTACCGGCTGGGTTGTACGCCAACCCATACGCTGTCTGCGGATGCTTGGAAAGCGTCATCAGCGTCATACCGGTGTTGGCGTCGATCACTCGGATCGTGCCGTCTTCCATGCTCGCTGCGAAGCGAGATCCCGAGGGCGCCGGAGCAACGGCGACGACGTGCGTGCCCAGCAGAGTCCGCGATCGAATGACAGCGACGGGCGTCTGGGCAAGAATGAGAGAACAAATCGTGGTGGTGAGCATCCGTTCAGTTTTTCTCCTGCATCAACTTACGCCTCAAGGTCCGAGGCGTTCCTTCTCACTCGGGTTCTTGGCTATTACAAAGTCGGAAGCCGGAAATTGGTTGTCAAAGCTCCACTTGGCTTGCCATTGGTACTGGCTCTCGAAGCCAGATTTATCCTTTTGGGTGAGGCGCACGGTGAGCGGCACAAATCGCTTGGCATCAAATCGTGCTTCGAGCGTGGATTCATTCCCTTTCTTCGCGACGATTCGAATATAGTGGAATGTTCTTCCACCAGCGGCCATCTGCTTTTCCTCGACGACAGTCTGATAACCGTTCTTGCCGCTCGTCAGGTCTGAAACGACCTTCGTCCATTCTTGCGAACCGACGGTGAGCGGAAGAAATATCTTCTTGGTAAAACTTGATTTAAAGGCGCTGAGTCCAGCATCTTCCGACTGTTGGGACAGCCATTTCCCTTGCTCCCATACTGCCTTCTTCTTGCCATCTGCGATCAGGCGATTGAGCACCGTTGGGTTGTCGGGCAATTGATACTGGATCGAATAGGTCGTGCGGTCCTTGATCTTGAAGTTCGCGCTGTTGTTTCCCTCGAGCTCCTTGTTCTTGACGTAGAGTGAAGCCTCGCCGTAAACACCCTTGAGTCCGGCCATCGCCTGATCGACCTTCTTTGCCAATTCGCCCGGCTTGAGATTGGATTTCTTCCAGCCTTGGGCTGCTTTTGGATTTGGAGCAAATGGACTCTGAATCTGGTCCACTTTCGATTCGATCTTCTTTGCTAAATCGCGCTCTGCTTTGGAAGCTTGATCCTGTTCTGGATTCGGAGCCTGGGGCTGAGAGGGCGTACTCGATACGTCCGACTTCCCAGGGTTCGGTTCCGATTTTGAATTCTCGCTTTTGGGCGCCTCGGCGTTCGCTGACGGCGTTTCGGAACTCGGCTTCGCGGTCGGCGGCTGAGCAGGTTGGGCTTCATGCGCATTCGGCTCGGTCTTCGGGACCTCCGTCGGCGGCGTCGAATTCGCATCCGGCCGTTGCAGAGTCGGCGGTGGCGTCACGTCGTTTTTCGAGGCGACGTCCTGAGGTTTGTTCGAGCTGCAGCCAATCCCGCCGACCAAAGCGGCCGCGCAGATAGCGCCCAACAGAAGCGAATACAGTTTCATAGTGTTAGCAATTGAGCCGGGGGAACGTCCAGTTTAGCCCACCACCCGAGATCGAGATTTTGAAAGGCCGCATCCTTACTCTGGCAATCCTTGAGGAACGACTCGTCGTCCGCGCTCATCTTGCCGCCATCGTGTATGCGATCCGCCATAGAAGCTAAACGCTCGAACCGCTCGATGTGATCCGCAAATCTCACTTCGGCATAGTCCCGGGCGGCCCAGGTCGAGATCAGGAACTGCCAGTCGGAGGCTTCGGCGAGCAGCAACTCGCGCGCAGCTTGCTCGACGGTCTCTTTGGCGGGGCCGTCCGCGTATTCACGGGCCATTTGCCTCAGCTTGCGCTCGGCAGGATAGAGCTTCTCCCAAGTCCAGTGGTTCTGGTCGTTGAGCCAAATGTAGTGATAGCCGCCTTCTCCCCACGATCCTTCCGGCAGGGCGATCTTGTGCCTCACGGGATCCTCGTCGACGACGTCGCCTCCGCTGACCATCTCGAGGTCCGGCTCTTGCGCCATCTGTTTGGCAACTTCGAAGAGGAATTCCGGGCCTTCCCACCACCAGTGTCCAAACAGTTCTGTATCGTACATAGCGACGAGCGTGCCCGTGCGGTCCGCTGTGCCCTTGTAAGTGGCCATGGTGCTCTTCACGAGTTGGATGAAGTCCGTGGCGTGGTTCGGAATGGAGTCATACGCTTCCCACGGGTTGTAGACCCGCTTCGCTCCAAGATCCGATTTATTCTCGCTGATGCACCAATAGCGCAGTCTGCCCGGATAGAGCTGCTTGTGGAATTCAAGATATTTCGGATCACCGGGATAGCCCACGTCACCCGACCACACGCGGACCGTCGTGTGGGGATCGCGCGCAAAAATAACCTCTCCGTTTTCAAGCGCGTAGTGTTCATATTCGCTCCGAAATTCCACGGGAGGCGTGAACATCTTCTTGCTCCGCGCGAAGAGCTCGGCCAACTGGGGAAAGTTCGCTGCATAAGTCCCGAGTGGCTCGCCGCCTCGAATCATGTGCGAATCGACGAAGAAGTATTCCAAGTCGTTTTCAGCCAAGAACGATTCGACACCCTTCCTGGGCCACGGCGCCTCCGCCTCCCCCACCGGGGACTTCCAGTCGTACGCGGGACGGTAGGCGCATTCGGGGAGCCAGATCCCTCTTGGTCGGCAGCCGAAGCGCTTTTTATAGCTTTCGACGCCGAGCTTGACTTGAGCCTGGATCGATTCGTCAGTGCCCAAAAGCGGGAAGTAGCCGTGAGTCGCCCCGCAGGTGATGATTTCGACGAGGCCCTCGTCTTGGAAAAACCGGAATGCCTCGCAAATCGACCGACCCCACTGATGTTTGAATTGGACGAGCGCCCGCGTGTAGTATCGCTGCCACATCGCCGCAAGACCTTCCATCCCCAACTGGCCATCCTGCTTGAATCGCTGCTGGTCACCGAGCGCGAAGTCGATCTTTTCCTGGCAATACGCTTCGAATCCATCTTTGAAACTCGGGTCGTCCAACTGTTCCGCCAAGATGGGGCTGATATTGATCGTCCAGCGCGGCTTGATCCCCAGGGCGTTTAGCCGGTCGAGCGCGTCGAGAATCGGTAAATAGCATTCTGCGGCCGATTCATTCAGCCAGTCCGTGCCGTGGGGCGATTTGCCATGCGACAGCACGTAGGGCATGTGCGAGTGCAGGCACAGGAGGAATCGGCCGACGGGCATCGATCCATTGTAGCTTTTCTACTTGTACAGCAGGTCCGCGAGGAAGTAGTTGGCGATGTAGATGAGTACCATCGCGATCACCACCGTGTTGGTTGTCGCGTTTCCGACGCCGACCGCGCCGTTCTTCGTCCGCAAGCCTTGCTGGCAGGCGACGACCGACACGATCAGTCCAAAGACGAGGGTCTTGATGATCGCGCCGATCACATCATGCGGGTCGACGAACTGCTGAATCGAGTGCACGAACGACCCGCTGGGGATGCCATTCGCCACGGCGACGATGTAGCCTCCCAGAACGCCGCTGTACACTCCAATAACGCAGAGTATCGGCAGCATGAAGACGCTCGAGACGATCCGGGGGATGACCAGGTAATTCGTCGGATTGACCGAAAGGACTCGCAAGGCGTCGATCTGCTCGGTCACGGCCATGGTTCCGATCTGAGCAGCCATCGCCGAGCCACACCGGGCCGCCACCATGATCCCCGCCAGCACCGGCGCCACTTCGCGGGCGACGGCGATTCCGACCGCGCCGCCAGCCAGGTTTCCGGCCCCATACTGCCGTAGGATATCCGCGCTGTACAGCGCAAGGACGGACCCTGAGAAGAAGGTCGTCATCACAACGATCGGGATGGAGTTGACCCCGATGAACGCCATCTGGCTGATCGTCTCTGCGAACTCGAATCTCCCTCGAAAGAGTCGTCGAATCGAGTCCCAGACGAGAATCGAGCATTCGCCCACGAACACCAAAAACGCCTCGAATATGCTGAGCGTCTTGAAGGCTCGGACGGCCATGCGACGCAGGATACCCATCGCCGCGTATGGGATACTTCAGGGGATGGAAGGGCAGGAGAATGGACGGGCATCAGGTGGCGCTCGAAACAAGCGATTCCCCTGGGTCGCTCTTCTTCTCTTGCTGGGGACGATTTACCTCTTCTGGGTGCTTCCGCGACAGCTGGGTCCGAGGCCGGTCAAAGTTGAGTTCGAACCTTCACCCACTGCTGGCGGCAAGTGACACCTCGTCGCCAAACGCTATAATCACTTGCCGCCCGAGATTCTGAGCGGCCTGAACACGCATGAAGGTTGGCCTCATTGGATTCGAGACTTCGGGGAAAAGCACCCTCTATCACGCGGCCGCGCGAGGTCAAGCGAAGGGCGATGTCACGGCCGTTCCCGTCCCCGACGAGCGCTTCGACACGATCGTCAAACAGGTCAATCCCAAGAAGATCACTCCCGCCACCGCGATCTTCCACGACGACCTGGAGCCGATCCGCGGCGGATCGCAGAAGATGTTCTCGCTCCGCTTCCTGGACGATGCCAGAAAGATGGACGTGTTGCTCCACGTCGTGCGGGCGTTTGAGTCTCCAATGGCTCCCTACTACAAAGACGTCGACTCGGCGAGAGACCGCGAGGCCGTCGATGTCGAGCTTGTGCTTTCGGATCTTCAAATTGTTGAAAATCGGCTCGAAAAACTGTCGAAATCGCTTCAAGCCCGAAATCCGGGCCACCCGGAATACCTTGAGAAAGCGCTCTTCGAAAAGATCAAAGGTCCGCTCGAAGAAGGGCAGCCAATACGCGACATGGAACTCGACGAAGACGAGCAAACGATCGTTCGCAACTATCAGTTCCTCAGCTCCAAGCAGATGGTGGTGGCCTTCAACGTCAGTGAGTCGGAGGTTGCGGCGCCTCCACCTGCCATCCAGTCCCAGATTGATGCGCTCAACAAATCGGGCACACCGGCCTTTGCAGTTTGCGCAACGATGGAGCAGGAAATCGCGGAGCTCGATCCTGAGGACCAGCCGGAATTCCTCGCGTCTCTCGGACTGAAAGAACCGGCGAGCGTCCGCCTCATCCAAGCCGTGTACGAGGCGATGGGTCTCATCACGTTCTTTACCGCCGGAGAGAACGAAACTCGGGCGTGGCCGCTTCGCAAGGGTTCGTCGGCGCTGAAGGCCGCTGGAACCATTCATACGGACATCGCCAAGGGCTTTATCCGTGCCGAGGTCGTGCATTATGCCGATTACCTGGCTCACGGCTCGCTCGATGCGGCCTATTCAGCGGGAAAAATGAGCCTTGAAGGCAAAGACTACGTCATCCAAGACGGCGATTTGTTGCACATTCGTAACAAATCATAGCGTTTCGAAAAAGAAGAATCCCGGGGGACTGGAGAGGGTAGTCCGCCCGGGAAGGGGTTTGTTGGGGTATGTGCTTGTGTTGAATGGCCGGTTGGTTTTAAGAACCGCCCACGGTCGCTCTTTCGAGTCCCCGTAGTTACCAATACGATATTTTTGACGCGAAATCTCAGCGCCGGTTTCGTCCCAGCAACTTCAGCAGGCCCAAAGTCCCCTTCTTGCTTCGAATGAGAGCCTATCCACTCATTTGAAGGGCGATCTCCGCGGTCTTCGATAGCGCATCGCTGGGGCCAAGGATCTCGCTCAACTCCTTAAATGCGTCGAGCTGTGCTTGCCTCTCGGGCGTATCTTCGAGCAACTTGTCGAGTTCGGCCCTAATGCGCTCGGGAGTCGCATTCCATTGGATCAATTCGGGAACCACTGCCCGATTCAACAGGATGTTCGGCAGGCTGATGTAGTCGAACTTGGGCTTTCGGATTCGGTATTCGAGCTCCATGATCTTCCCCCCACGGTAGACCACGACGCAAGGGCAGCCGCATAGCGCCGCTTCGAGCGTGGCTGTCCCTGAGCAGATAATCCCGGCACGGGCGCGCCTCAGGATTCCATACGTGTCATCTGCAAATGCGAGATCCCCGACCCGTCCTGGGGCGTAGTGCCTCCATGAGGACTCGAGAGCTGCCGGATCGGCCGTCGTTGCCAGCGCGAACTCTGCAGGAGTGTGTATTTCCGGTTCCATGACAAGAGCCCGAGCAATTGGCTGCAGATTGTTGTTGATCTCGTGGCTCCGACTCCCAGGGAGAATTGCGATCGATTCCCTTGGTTCGGCGCCAAATGCAAACTTCGTAGGAGCTTGCTGAATCATCTGCTTGAGTGGATGCCCGAACCAGTGTGCCGATGCCCCCATCTTATTCAGCAGATCGGCCGACCACGAGAATGGCGTCACGATCACATCGGTGAGGGATGGAAGATCACTGCCCTGCTTATCACGGCGCCAACTTCCTGGCGGAATGAAGTACAGAACCTTCCAACCCGCCTCCTTCGCCACCTTAGAGAGCCGAACATTGAAGAAGCCGTAATCGATCGGTATGAACAGGCCTGGTTTTCCTCGACGGAGAGCGCTCTTCGCGGCATTGAAGCCGAGGATTACCCTAGGGCCAACCTTGACTGCCTCGACGATTCCCAGCGCTCCCCATTTCGAGGAATCCGCGACGACATCCGCTCGCGACCGCCAAAGCTTCTTCCCGCCGATTCCTTCGAATCTCGGCTCCTCGATTCCCCGCGCCTGACAACGCGCACGGATCTCAGCAATTAAGGCCGCCGCGTAAGCATCGCCCGAAGCCTCGCCTGAAGAAAAGAAGATCCGCTGCGCCGCTGACGCCCCGATTGCTGTTCGAATCGATGGTCGGTCAAGTTCGGGAAGCGATAGTCCCTCCATGAGAGTGTTCCCAAGTCATACCCTGAAACAGAAACCCGACCCCAAGAACTTGGGGCCGGGTCTATCCATGCCGTCGTAACTTCTCGTCTAGTGGCCCAGGCCTTTCAGACCCTTTAGGCTCTCGCCGACGCCCTCGAACGACTCCTTGATTCCTAGGCCGAAGCCCTCGCCGAACTCCTTCATCTTGCCCAAATCGAGTTCATTAATCTTGACCCCGTCAGGGAAGTGTGGGGTGACGTCCACCGGGTCGTTGTAGCGCATCGTCAGTTCGACGGCTCCGTCATCCTCATTATCCTTCTTGGGGAGCCACATGTGAATCGGAAGGTTGGTCGCGGAATCCACGGTCATCCTGCCTTGCCCTTGTGGGGTCGGATCGCCCAAGAGGATGTCGTAAACCTGCCGTCCGTTTTCCAACCTCGGTGGCTGAACCTTGATCTTGCCTTTGCCGTATTGCCTTTCGAGATCGGCGATCATATCCTTCAGGTTGAATTCCTTCGTCATCTCCTTCCCAATATCCGGGATTTCCGCCCCTTGGCCCTCCGGGAAGGTCATTTTCATGACAGTGTTTTCTTTTGGGTTATAGACCTGCATCGACTTGCCGTCGACATACATCATCGTGCCGTCGCCCGTATCCAAGGCAAACTTGTTGCCTGCCGCGGCGATGTGCAGCACTTTTGCATTAGACGTCCGAATCTCCATCTGGAACGAAGTGATTTCATTGACGGCTTGTTTCATCAACGCCCACGCTCCGGTAGTTGCGGGGCGGGGGACGAAAAAGATCGCGGCGCTGGCGACCGCGATCAGCCCGATCGTAAGGCCGGCGACGACAAGTGGTCTTCGGGCGCGCTGAGCCTTTCGGCCCGATTCAAGCGCCACATCGACGACCTTCGCTCTGAATTCTTGGGGCATCTGCATCGACATAGGGAGTTCCTCCATTGCTCGTTGGATCAGGACATCGTCTTCCCATTGTTCGCTCATTTCTCGCCTCCTCGTGAAAGCCAGGGCAATTCGGCCAGGCCGAGATTCCTCAGCGATTCCCGAGCCCGCTGAAGCAGGCTGTTGGTCGCCGTCGACGACTTTTTCATGATTTTCGCCACTTCGTTCGTTTCCAAACCATTCACGTACTTGAGAATGAGAACATCCCGATAAGGATCCGGAAGCCGATTGATCAGCATTCGGATTTCTTCCCGCATCGGAGGTTCGAGTCCGGCGGCCTCATTCTCGGCGGTCGACAATGGATATTCAGCGCGGCGATAGAGCCTGCGATGGGCATCCAACGCCTTCCTTCGCGCGACTACCAGAAGCCAAATTTTGGGTGAGTCTGCCTTTTCCAGATTGTGAATGTGCCGGCAGGCGATCCCGAACACTTCCATCACGACGTCCTCGATGTCTTCCCTCCGCTTCAGCTTCGAGGAGACGAACCGCCAGACGTCATCCCCATATCGCCGCACCACCTCGTCTGGAGTGAGCTTCGATTGGAAAGATCTCGCGACGGTTGGCTCGCTAGGTTGTTCGATCACGGCGGTGGTGGATTCATTCATAGACGCCTCAGCCGATTCCATTCGCCATAGGAGTCGCTCGGACACCCTTCAATCTACCGTTGAACCTAAAATCGTAGGGAAAAAGGCCCAGCGTGAAGCTGGCCAGTCGGCCTACCGCTGGTCGCCTCGGCCATTCTTGCCTTGGAACAGGCGCTCGGTGAACTGAATCAGATACTCGACCTCAGGCGTGGACTTGACCTCTCGACGGACGGTCTCGATGGCGTGGGTGAGACCCAGCTGGGATTTGAACATCAGTTTGCACGCCTTATGGAGCGCGAGGCGCGATTCGGATGTGACTCCGATCCGCCTCAATCCGACTGCATTAATGTCATGGACGGTTTGTTCCATTCCTTCGACGAGCATATAGGGTGGGACATCCCGGACGATTCTACTCATGCCGCCCACCATGGCGATTCGGCCAATGCGCACGAACTGGTGGATACCGGTTTTGCCTCCGATCGTGGCCATCTCCTCAACCGTGACGTGCCCGGACACCCCGACTTCGTTGGCCATCGTGACATCATCCATCAGCCTGACGTTATGACCAAGATGGCAGAACGCCATTAGGTAACAACGGTTGCCAACGACTGTGCTCTTGCCCTCGCCGGTCGCCCGGTGCAGGGTCACATATTCTCGAAAAACGTTGTCATCACCGATTTGGAGGTAAGTGGGCTCGCCTTTGTATTTCCTGTCTTGTGGGTCGCCACCGAGGATCGCCCCTTGGCCCACGAGATTCCTGGCCCCCAGGGTCGTTCCCGATTTGATGACCGCGTGGGAATCAAGCTTGGTCCCCTCACCCAAGACGACGCCCGATTCGACATAGCAGAAGGGACCAATCGACACGTTGGGTCCCAATTCGGCTTTGGAGTCGACGACGGCAGTGGGATGAATCGAAGCCACTTATTTGTCCTTCGGCACCAGCTTGAAAGTCATCTCCATGCTCGCGCAGAGATGACCGTCCACCCTAGCTTCGGCTTTGATCCTTCCGATCAGACCCCTGTACCACATCAGTTCGATGTCGCTGATCAATTGGTCGCCTGGAACTACCGGCCGCTTGAGCTTGACGTTATCGATCGCGCCAATTACGGGAACCATGCCTTTGAGCGCGGGGTCGGTAAGTAGGATGACCGCGCCG
>JAYROD010000303.1:0-5225 GCA_041911835.1 Fimbriimonadaceae bacterium
AACCCACCCAAACCCGCTTGGCCCGCTATCCAACGGGCCCCCAACCGCTGACCCACCCCCCCGACCCTTCAACGACACCCCTCTCCATAAAAAAGCCCCGAGCAAACTGCCTCGCCGCTTTTTGTTTTCGGACTATCGCGCGGCGGTGCAAGCAGTACATCGGCCCAGTACCTCGATCTTGATGTTCGCCGGATCGAACCCCATGGCTTTCAATTGCGCCTCGGTGGCTTCAATGGCGGCCTGCGGAACTTGCAGCTCTCGTACAGTCCCGCATTGCTGGCAAACCACGTGCTCCATCTGCTCGGCGTGATCGGATTCCATACAGCAGGCCAGGTATCCGTCTACAACGCCGATATGGTGAATGAGGTGAACCTCCGAGAGGGTCGTCAGGATTCGGTACACCGTCACGACGTCGATCCGACCGCCAGACCCGACGATCGCCGAATGGATTCCGTAGGCGCTAAGGGCTTGGGCCGAGCCCGCCAAAGCTCGAATGACCTGGAGTCGGGGCGTGGTAATGCGGTACCCGCGCTCCTTGAGCCTCTCGATCGCAAAGGACTCGAAGGGGCTGATTTTATGCTCGCGAATTGACGGTGTGCGCTGCTTTCTGGAGGCCATTCCAACCTAAGTGTACGCGCAATAGGTGGAAAAGGCTCGTTGAACCCGATTTTTTTCGTCCGGAACCTTGAAAGCAGGCTCACTCAGGTTGCAAACTCATAGAGACGAAGAAATTGCTGGAAATTTAGGTTCACTCGAAGCTGAATTGTGCTATTCTTCGGTCGAGTTATCGTCGCGAGGCTCATCTTGAGTCGTCGCGATGCCAGATGGAGGGACAGATGCAGTTTTATAATCTGAAGACGCGTTCTCACGTTGATGTGCCTGACAAGGATGTCCGAAAGACCAAGATGGTCCGCAAGACGAAATCCGGCCAGCAGGTTCGATATGCACTCACGGCTTCCTATCAGGGAAGCAAGCTGTTTAAGTTCGTCAACGAAGCCACGTTCAAGTCGACCAACGTACCGGAAGTCTAAACTTCCACGACACCGTATTCGGGAGCGCCGAGCAGTGTGCCGGCGCTCCTTTTTTGTCGCCTGCTCCCAGCGGCTGAACGACTCAGCCCCATCCACGTCTTAACCGATATGGAGCTTCGGACGGAGAGGGACAAGGTTGCCCATTTGTTGCGGCGATTCGGCTTGGGGGCAAGCAACGAGGAGATCGACTACTACGGTCAAGGCGGACTCAGCGCCGCGATTGACAAGCTGCTGAACTTCGAGCAGACGGACGAAGGCTTCGATCTGCCCCCTGAGAGTCTTGGTGGCAAAAACGCGCAAATCAAGGTCAAAGCACTCCCAACGTGGTGGCTTTTGCGGCTGATCGTGACCCGAAGACCCCTCCAGGAGAAGATGACCCTGTTCTGGCATGACCACTTCGCCACAAGCGCAGCTAAGGTCGACATTGGCCCGGCAATGTACAACCAGAACGAGGCGATCCGATCCCAGTGCGTTGGACGGTTCCAAGACCTACTGACCAGTGTCAGCAAGGACCCCGCGATGCTGTACTGGCTGGACAACCAGTTCAATGTGAAGGGCAAACCGAATGAGAACTTCGCCCGCGAGGTCATGGAACTCTTTACGCTCGGCATTGGGCACTACACCGAGAAGGACATCCAGGAATCCGCGCGAGCGTTCACTGGCTGGAGCTATGGCGCCCAGCGGCCGAACAAGAAGAACCCACAAGCCGACAAACCGGCGGCCCGCAACACTCAATTCGTCATGCGAGAAGAACTCCACGACGACGGCGTCAAGGCCTTCTTGGGTAATCGAGGCAATTTCGACGGTGACGACGTTCTGGGGATTCTCGCGGGTAACCCTCAAACCGCGCTCTATATCACCCGCAAGATTTGGGAGTGGTTCGTCTACCCGAACCCCGATGCCGGCCTCATCGATCGCTTTGCCACGAATTTCAGAAGCAAGGGCCTCGATATTAAGACATTGCTCCGCTCCATCATGGAGTCGAACGAGTTCTATTCAGACAGGGCCTATCGTTCTATCGTCAAGAATCCGGTCGACTTCTGTGTGGCGACGCTGCGGCAGCTGGGCGTCGGGGCCAACTTGATGGATGCGATGAAGGCCCAGGACGAAAAGGAGATTGCTCGAGCCTCCGTGCCGGCTCGGGTTGCGGCGAACAGTACGAAGGCGATGGGAATGGAGCTGTTCTTCCCGCCAGATGTCTCCGGCTGGGATGGCGGTTCGGCCTGGATAAGTTCAGCCACGATGGTTGAGCGGATCAAGTGGGCAGACCGCTTGTTCGGGTCGGTTGCCACCCGGGGTCAGATTTCGCTTCGCTACCCGGCGTCATCGCTCTTCGTGGAAGATTCGACGCCCACGGGCATCGTCAAGCGATTGATTGGCGTGTTCGACGCTCCGATTCCGCAAGCCAAGGTGACCCAACTCGTCTCGGCGGCCCAGGCCGCAAGCGGAGGCGAGATTACCGATCGCAATGCAAACGAGGTTGCCGACGCAGTGAGCAGGCTGATTTTTGGCTCTCCCGAATTCCAGTTCATGTAAGGTGTTGAACTCTCGCCATGTCCGAGCGTCCATTCGGACATGGCACTCAGGACCGACCGCGAAAAGACCGCCCACCTCCTCCGGCGCTTTGGACTCGGAGCCAGCGAAGCTGAACTGAATTACTATGCCAAGGATGGTCTCAAATCGGCCATCGACAAGCTCCTCAATTACGAGAACACTGACGAAGGGTACGACCTCGATCCGCAACTCTTCGCGCTCGGGAAGAACGGGCTCGTCGTGATGCCGAGCATTATGCTTTGGTGGAACCTCCGGCTCATGGCGACCCGAAGGCCGCTGCAAGAGAAGATGACGGTCTTCTGGCACGACCACTTCGCCACGAGCGCCGCAAAAGTCGTTGCGCCGCCGCTGATGCTTCAGCAGAACAATATTCTGCGGCAAAATGCAACCGGAAACTTCAAGACGCTCTTGACCGAGGTCAGCAAAGACCCGGCCATGCTTTTTTGGCTGGACAACCAGTACAACGTCAAAGGCAAGCCCAACGAGAACTTTGCGCGCGAGGTTATGGAGCTCTTTACGCTCGGCATTGGGCACTATACCGAGAGAGACATTCAGGAGGCCGCGCGCGCATTCACTGGGTGGACGATAGGTCGTAATCCGCAGCTCCGAACAGCTTCATTCCGATTCGCGCCCGGCCAGCACGACGACGGCGAGAAAACGATCTTCGGTAAGACGGGCAACTTTGGCGGCGAAGACGTCATCGACATGCTCTGCGACAATCCCCAGACCGCCCGATACATCACCACGAAGATCTGGGAGTGGTTTGCCTACGAGAACCCAGAGCCTTCTTTGATCGAACGGCTGTCGAGCAATTTCCACAAAGACCTCGAGATCAAGAATCTCCTGAGGGCGATCATGGAATCAGCCGAATTCTACTCGGCCAAGGCGGAGCGGACGATCTACAAAAACCCGGTCGATTTCGTGATACCCACCGTCCGCCAACTTGGCGTCGGTCCAGCATTAGTTGACGACGTGAAGGCAGGCAACACCATCCAGGGCCGTGGGCAGTTCATGGTGGTCAACGCGGTGATGGGCGCCTGCCAAAAGATGGGCATGCAGCTGCTTTATCCGCCTGATGTCTCCGGCTGGGACGGCGGCGCGGCGTGGGTGACCTCCGCGACAATGGTCAACCGTATGCAGTGGGGCGAGATCCTCTTCGGTCAAATCGGCGTCAAACTGCCGCAACAAAATCGTGAGCTAAAACTCCGAATGCAAAGCTACTATCTCTTCGAGAAAGATCCGTCCCCTGAAGGCGCTGTCAAAGCTTTGGTTTCCGTGTTTGATGCCAATGTCTCGCCCGCAAAGGAGAAGATCCTAATTGAAGCAGCGGACAAAGCCAGCGGCGGCAAAGTGACCGAGGAGAACGCCAATGCGACTTCTGCCGCAGTCTGCAAGCTAATGTTTGGGCTGCCCGAGTTTCAGTTCTGCTGATCTCTCGGGCTAATGCCAAAGCCAGCCAAACGTCCCTGCCGTGATGAGCGCATACACGATGCCGTCGAACAGATTCGACCACACCTTGATATTGCGATACCAAATCGCGAACGAGAGCCAACCGAACGTGTGCGCGCAAAATGCCACAGTGCCCGCGAGTCGGAACTTCTCGAGATACGGCGCGCCTTCGAGCCCAGAATGGTATCCCGCATAAGCGATAAAAACGCCGATGACCAGATAAAGAAGGAGCGTCAGAATCAAGTTCTGGCCCATGTTGACGTTGGGCATGACGGTGAGCGTCCCGACCGGCCCCTTCTCGCGCTTCGCCTTGTGTTCCGGCGAGTTCATTTCGCTTTGCGTGCAATAGGGGAACATATACGAGCCGAGCGGCACGCCCTCGAGGCTCGTCATGACCTTGTCCTCGTCCGGCAGCTTGCCGAAGTCCGATTTGTGGAACGGGATCACCATGTGCGTGATGGCCGAGGCGATCCAAACAAACGCGGCCGAAACGACGATCGGCATCCAGAGCGCGGTAAGAAAATCCATCGTGGTCTCCTGCCAGTTGGGACGGCAGGGTGGATGAAATCGATGCGTTTGGGTACTGATGGACGACCCCGCAATCACGAACGGAATCCGTCATCCTGAGCTTGTGAAGGACCTCTCCATTCATTGAGCGCTCTTCGGGTGCAGAAATCCATCGTCCGGAAGTCCTCAGGATGACGACTATGCCTCAGTCAGCCCTTCGGGTTGAGGCTTGTGCATTGACGACTTAAATATCCGAAGCCTCAACCCGAGAGATGTCTGGCAGATCAGCGCCAGCGGATGACGGGGCGGGTTGAGGCATGGGAGGGGGGGCAGAAGGGACCCCGAATCGGCCCGACACCCGATCCAAGTGGTGGCTTTGAGGGTACGGAATTGGTTGGTCCAATTCCAGGTATGACCCCGAACGGGGTCTCATACATTAGCCCCGGGTCGGCCCTCGGAGACCCGGGGTAATCGTTGACATTAAACAGGCACCCTGAAGGGGTGCCAGAACCTCCATTCATCTGTCCGTCGCATTGTATTCTGCGACCCCTGCCGGGGTCGGTATTGTGCTGGATTAATCGCTAACCCCGGGTCTCCGACCGCGCGGCTAAGGTCTGTCACCCCTTCGGGGTGCGAAACCAGGTCCCGAAGGGATCGAATCACTTTGCCCCGGGTCGACCCTCG
>JAYROD010000304.1:0-4408 GCA_041911835.1 Fimbriimonadaceae bacterium
CACTGTCTGCGCGCTGAGGAGCACCGGAGCGACCAATCCCACCACCAGCGCGATCACTCCCAAAATCTGAAATCCGCTTCTCATTACGTTCCTCCTCAGTTTAATCTTAAGGCCAAGGCCGTCAGGGTAGTTCCCCAATTGGGGTCCGCTTCTCCAACAAATGGGCTCTCGAACCGAGGGAATTGAGCCACGAGATTAGAGATGGCTCCTTGTTCGCCCACCTCCTCCAGATTCGCACTCGAGGATGCGCCTAGTAGTATTGAACGCGGCCCGTCTGAAGGGCTCGTCGATCTCAACTGAACGGAAAGTGAAATCCGTGTGGTTGACGAGAGCCATGGGCGCAACATCGCGATGATTCCAAAACGAGGTCGAATCGCTCACTTTTCGCCTTATACTGAAAATCATGAAGATAGCCCTCTCCGTCTTCCTCGCGTCACTCATTTTGTCCAGCTTGTTCGGTTGCGGCGGCTCCAGTTCCGGAGGCGGTACGACGAATGGCGGCAACGTGACCAGTTTCACAATCGATCCCCAGGTGATTCCCGTCCTGCGCCCCGGACAATCCGTCCATATCCGCGTCGTTGCCTATATCGGTGCGAACCCCGTTGCGGATTCCGACATCGATCCTGGATTCGGCTTTTCGGTGAGCCCGTCTGCGCTCGGCTCTCTGGATCAAAACCACAACCTCATCGCATCGGCATCGATCAATGGCCGACTCGCCGGGACGCTCTTTGTCACATATTCCGGCTCCTCCGCCAGCTACTCGATCAGCGCTGATGCTTTCCAAGGCTCTTGGTCCGGATCGCAACATGTAAATCCGCTCTTGGGTGGAATCGCGGACGAAGGCACGATCAATGCGAACATCGACGCAAACGGCGTCGTCTCAGGCACGATTATCCGAAACAACCCCTTTGAAAGTGTTTCGCTGCAAGGGTCAATAGATGGAAGCAACCATATGCGGCTTCAGTGGAAATTCAGCGACGAGCTTCAGCGGGTCGCTGTCGGGACCGTCTCAGTATCAGGAGGCCATCTGCAGCCAACGTCGATCGATCACACATTGAGCGTATCCGACAACGTGGGACAGCTCGGAACCCTTTTCATCGATCTTCTGCCGAACTAGGGGACGACTTGCCAGAGCATCGAGCATAGGTGCATAATCGCGCCTATGCTCAAGCTTGCAATGCTGCCTTTCCTGGCATTCGCTTTCCTTCTTCAGCCCCGGAAAGCTTCGAAACCGGTCGACTTCAAGAAGTCCATCGCTCCCTTCGTCAAGAAGTACTGCGTCGGCTGCCACTCAGGCCCTAACGCCAAGGCTGGAATCGATCTATCGAAGTTCAAAATTCAAGCCGACGTCGATCGGAACACGCGCGTGTGGAAGCGGGCGGGCAGAGAGGTCGGAGGAGGCAATATGCCGCCCCAGAACGCCCCCGCCCAGCCGAAGGACGCCGAGCGGAAGCTATTCACGGATTGGTGCGCCCAGCTCCCTAAGTCCAAGCAGTAGGCCGAAGTCTAAGGCATTCCCAGATACTTGACTTCGACAACTTGCTGTTTCTTCAGGTTGTTGAAGGTGTAGGGATAGTCCGGATTCTTGCTCGTCCCGATTTCGACGATGTCCAATGGGTCCCATTTGGCGATCCATTGGACGTCCCTTGGGTTCGGCAGCCATCGCGTCCGATTGGCGAGCACCAGTTCGCCTCCCGTGCGCGACAGGACTTTAATTTGCCACGTCTCGCCGATGCCGGTGTACGTCCGCTTCAGGTCCTTATCCCATCGGATGTTGCAGACCTTTTCCAGGTTGGCGACGCGCTGGTTGAGCTGCGAGACCGTGGCTTCGAGAACGGCGACCCTCGTCTCGAGCGACGCGCCCTGGCTTTGGGCGGTAAGCGGGTGAAGTATCGCCAAGGCGGCGATGGCCCCGGCGACCGCCGAAGCGATGACTGAAATCGATTTCATGATTGGCTCCTAATTGCTCTACTCTTGCAGACGCCTTTCGATCGTCCGCGAAACGGCTCTAGGCCCTAAGAATCGCATCTGCCACATCGATCGCTTGTCGGGCTTCGCGAATGTCGTGCGCCCGAATGGCAGCGATTCCGACCGCTTGAGCGAGGACTTGAGCGGCTATTGATCCGCCGATGCGCCCTTTGGGATTCTCGGCGCCGGCGATCTTACCGATGAAGGATTTTCTGCTGACGCCGATAAGCACGGGATATCCGGATTCGACGAAAACCGCCAGGTTGTTGAGAAGGCGAAGGTTGTGATCGACAGTCTTGCCGAACCCAATCCCTGGGTCGATCCAGATTTTTTCCTTCGGAAGTCCCGAGGCCTCGGCTTGGTTCGCTCGATCGAGCAGGAACGAAAGAACTTCTTGGACGACATCGCCGTATGCTGGAGCCGACTGCATCGTACGCGGTTCACCCTGCATGTGCATGATGCAAACGCTGCATCGCTCGGCAACGCACAGATCGAGCATGGCGGGATCGGATAGGCCGGTGACATCATTGACGGTTTCAGCGCCCGCCTCGAGGGCTGCGCGAGCGACCGCCGGTTTCGATGTGTCGATCGAGACGCGGACACTTTGGGCCGAAAGGCGAGAGATGACCGGAATCACCCGTCTCAGTTCTTCCTCCTCGCTGACGGAAGCCGCTCCTGGGCGTGTCGATTCGCCCCCAACGTCAATCACGTCGGCGCCTTGTTCGACCATCTCCAATGCACGGTTTACGGCGATGTCGGTCTGAACGAATTCTCCGCCGTCACTAAAGCTGTCGGGCGTGACGTTCAAGACACCCATAAGTAGCGGCTTGGGCCTCATCGGACTTGGGCCAATTCGAACCGATCATGCAAGAGTCGCACCGCTCGATCAGTCTCGGATTCCGGCACTAGGCAACTCAAGGAGAAGTCGCTGTCGCTTGTTTGGAGCACGGGAATTTGGGCATCGGTCAGGGTTCTCAAGACGCTCAAAAACACGCCGGGCTGCTGGAGATATTCGTGGCCGATGAGCGACACCATGGTGCACCCTTCATTGACGTCGATATACACGGGGTGCGCGTCGCCGAGTCCCTTCAGGAGCCTCATCTGCGTCTCTGCCGCCATCGACGGCTTATGGCCGATCTGGAAGATGTAGATCGACCCGTCGATCGGCACCACGAGCCCATCGAGCAAGTTTTCGGCTGTTGGATATTGGCTCCTTGGGAGCCCGAATCCGATCCCGTTCGTGCTCATGTTGACCATAAAAAGGTTCATGCCGTATCGAGCCATTGTTTCGTACACGTGGCTCTCGACCCGACTCAGATGAGCTTCTGGCACACCGCTCAGGTCGAATTGAAGGTACACGAGTTTTCCAGTGTGCGTGACGCCGGTCACCCTCCTGCCCGGGAATCGCTCACGGGTGACGATTTCGGTTCCGGGGTCCTCAGAAAAAGTATTCTTGACCCAGAGCGGAATACCGAATTTCATGGCGATTTCCGCGGCACGGGGGTGCAGCACTTTCGCTCCAAGGTGCGCGATCTCGGCCACCTCGTCATAGGTCACTTGTCGCAAAGTGGGCGAATCCTTGACATAGTCCGGATCGGCAGTCTTCACGCCGTCGACATCGGTAAATATCTCCACCGCTTCCGCGCTGAGCGCCGCTCCGAGCGCAGCAGCCGTTGTATCGGAACCTCCGCGCCCCAAGGTTGTCAACTCTCCACCAGGTCCAGAGTTTTGCGGTACATAGACGCCCTGAAATCCGCAAACGACCGGGATATTCCCGTTCTCCATGCTTTCGATGATGCTGACCGGTGTAATGCTCACGATCCGCGCATTGCCATAGGTGCCATCAGTCCGGATACCTGCCTGGCCTCCCCGAAACGCATGAGCCGGGTGACCCAAGGTCTTCAGCGTATGAGAAAAGATAACCGAAGAGAATATCTCTCCACAGGCGATCATCAGGTCGAGTTCTCGCGGGTCCGGGCTGACCGAGGGGTCGATGTCCCTCAAAATCTGGATCAGGGTGTCCGTGGCGTAGGGCTGCCCCTTCCTCCCGATGGCGCTGACTACGACCACGGGCGAAAAGCCCTGCTCTTTAGCTGAGATAACCCGTAGGGCGGATTGCTGTCGAGCTTCCGGCGTCGCGACGCTCGTGCCGCCGAATTTCATGACCTTGACCCTCATGGCTTCGCCACCAGTGTCTTGCGGATGGCATCCGCAAGTCGAGGAGCTTCTTTGGTCGCAGTTACCATGAGCAATCGGTCGTGCATATCGCCGAGGTGATCGACCTTGGCGCCATTTTCGATCGCGGTCTGAATAATTCGGGCGATGAGGCCATCTTCATCGCGGATGCTTACCGCATGCACAAGGACGATACTCCGATCGCCCTGATGTTGAAATTCGATTCCCGTGCTTCGAAGCGCTTCGTTGGCTTTCTGACTGTTTC
>JAYROD010000305.1:0-3308 GCA_041911835.1 Fimbriimonadaceae bacterium
CCCGATGACTATCGTACGGCCGCGGTGCTTTATTTCATGAACGATTTCTCGTACGAGCAGATCGCACAGGTCTTAGAGGTTCCGATAGGGACCGTGCGCTCGAGAATCCATCGGGGCCGCAAACTCCTCCAGCGAGAATTGTGGCAAGTCGCCGTGGACCGGGGAATCGT
This sequence comes from Fimbriimonadaceae bacterium, assembly GCA_041911835.1. GTDB lineage: Bacteria > Armatimonadota > Fimbriimonadia > Fimbriimonadales > Fimbriimonadaceae > JAYROD01. The sequence goes on from JAYROD010000305.1 coordinate 171, forward strand.
GCAGGAGGAGGTAGACGCCCGTGGCTGAGCTGACACCTTTTGGTTGTGCCGAAGCCTTCAAACGACTCGACGATTTTCTCGATCGAGAGCTTACTCCCGAGGAGATGCAGGCGGTCAAAGAGCATCTCGAAATCTGCCAGGTTTGCGCCACGGAGTTCAAGTTCGAAGATCGCGTGCTGCACCAAGTGCGATCCAAATTGTCGCACATCGACCTTCCTCCCGAACTCCTCAAGCGGGTGGCAAAAGCGTTGGATGACGCCGAAGGCTAGCTGCCGTCGTCTGGGACCCCAGAGAATCCCGAATCGAAGAATCTCCGTGCCAAAGCGGTTGCTGGAGCGGCTGCCGTAATGTGGGTGAGTCCCTTTTGGGTGATCGTATAAGACTTCAGAATGTCAGGGCCCACGCCTCGGGCCCTCATTGTCGTCAACGCTACCGTCGAATTGGCAGGAGCAACCATTGTGTCGTTAAAGAGATGCACCAAATAGGTTGGAGTTTTCGGGCTCCAGTCATAGCAGTTATTGGCAAGCGTCTGGCCGACCAAAGGATCGCTGGGGTCGACTGCTTGCACGGCGGTTAGAAACGACTTGGTGAGGAGCGTCTTCATCGAGCGCAGGGCCCCCTCCTGCAACGCCTTGACAGCGAGGGCTTTGGCCCGCTGGTCATCGTTGTACTTCCTGCCGAAGACGATTGGAACATAACTCGCGAACGAGGGCGCGAAATAGTCCGCCAAATTGATGTCGTATTCAGGAAAGTTCTTTTGAATGGAAATTGCGAAAAAAGATCCGAAGAAGATGATGGCCGCCAAATTGAGTGGGCTGCTTTGATTGCTCAGCAGGAGCTTCATTTGAGATCCCGAAAGATCGTAAGGACCCGAAAGCGGGGCGCCCGCCGTCAGCGAGTATTGGGTGCTATGGTCGAGCATCCTAATGGCCCACATCGCGACTGCGCCGCCTTCACTGTAGCCGGTGACGAACAGGTGCTCGCCGATCGAAAAGTTCAGCTTCCCGGCCAGTGCGCGCCCCGCTTCGATCATATCAATGCCGGACCAGCAATTGATGGAGCCAAGCGGATACGGGTGGAAGCCTGGGCCGTCACCAAGCCCCAGATAGTCGGGGGCAAAAACCGCATAGCCACCCGAGCAGAAATCGATCGTCGCGTGCTGCACCTCCTCTGGACTGTCGGTGCAATTGTAGCGGCTTGGCACATAGGCGGGGTCCGACGTCGTTCCATGGTAGAAAATCACTGTGCCTTTAGGCGCTCCACCCTTGGGAAGGGCGACCATGCCGCTTAAGATGACCGGCTTGCCGTTGAGGCCCCTGGATCGATATTTGACGCGGTAGACGTCGATCGCCGGCGAGGTTGTGGGGAGCGCGAATGGGTCCTTCAGAGTCTTCAATTGCTGGACAGCATAAGCCGATGTCACCGTCCCGTTCTTCGAATACGTGACAAGCTGGCCGCCGTGCGCAAAGGAGATAAGTGAGACGCCAAGCAGCCAAGCACAAGATTTCATTGCGCTATTCTGCCACACCTGTCGAAACGAAGACGTTAGGGCTTGAGAATGAGCCAAGCCGACAAGCAGACGAGCAGCACACACACTACTTTGAGAAATGCGGTTTGCGGAATCCGGCGAAGCACAATGAGACCGAACGCGGTGCCCACCATCACCCCTGCGATCATGCTTCCAATCTGTGGGGCGAGCTTAAGAAGGTCGTTCCATTGCCATCCGACATAAACTGGCATCCTCGCCGCATCCACTATGAGACCCGTGGCTGTCGAAGTCGCGACGAAAGCATCCCGGGAAACGCCAAGTCCGAGCATCGCGCCTGCCCTTATGCCGCCCTGATTGCCCACTAAGCCGCCGAGAAATCCCGATGCGCCGCCGGCGAGCCATGCTGCCCGGCCCCGAAACTCCATCCGTTTCGTAAAACCAATCAATCCGCCGAGTCCGACGAAGAGTAGCAGCACGGCGAGTACAAGCTCAAGGAGGCGCGAATTTAGGAATTGTCCGGCGACGGCTCCCGCGAGACCGCCTGCGGCGCTCATCAAACCGAAGGACCGCAGCACGACCCTATCGACATGAGTTCGCACCCGCCACAGACGGAACGCAGTCGCCACGAAGTGGGGAACGGACACGGCAGCTACAGCGATGCGCGCAGGTACGAACGCGGACAAGGCGGGCGTCAGCACGCTGCCGATGCCGAAGCCCGCTATCGCAGCGATCCCGCCGCCCAATGCCGCGACGCCGAAGAGTATCCAGTGCTCAGCCATTGGAGGGATTGCAGGAGATCGTACCTATCGGCCCACAACTTCCGACAAGGAGCCAGGGGATTGGATGTCGAACCGGTTCTTACTTATGGCTGTTTTGAGTGTTCTTCTCGTGTCAGTTGTTTCTCAGTCCACCCTGCTCATAGCTTCGCCTACAGACTATCAAGTGTTCCAGCGTCAATCGCGGACTTGGGGTGAGGTGAGCTTCTCGGGGCGCGCGCCGGTGGACTGCAAGGAAGTGAGCATTCGCTTCTTTGGCAAACCCATGGAAGGCAGACTCAACTCGACTTGGCGCAAAGTTCCGGTAGACCCGGTCGCTCATACGTTCAACGCCGAAATCGGACTGCCGGCCGGGGGCTGGTACCAGGCTGAGATCTGGGCAGGGAACGATCATGGAACAGTCGATCACGTCGGTATCGGTGAGGTGTTCGTCGGTGCAGGGCAGTCCAACTCCACGAATTCGGGAGGGGAAGGCGGCCTGAAGACTGAGACCAAGATGGTCAGTACCTTTGGCGGAGACTCTTGGCGGTTGGCCGACGATCCCCAGCCTGGAGTCCACGACAAGAGCGGGGGTGGCAGCTTCTGGCCGGCATTCGGCGACGCCATGTTCCAGAAATACCGCGTTCCGATCGGGCTCGCCGTCACGGGCCACGGTGGCACGAGCGTAAACCAGTGGCAGAAAGACGGCGAACTCTTTAATTGGACACTTGGCCGTATCCGACAGTTGGGAAAGAATGGATTTCGAGCGCTGCTCTGGCACCAAGGCGAGTCAGATACTGGGATGACCACCGAGGAATATGAGGGCAAGCTACAGCAGATAATCCTGGACTCCCAGCGTGCCGCCGGATGGGCGTTTCCTTGGATCGTCGCACA
>JAYROD010000306.1:0-8643 GCA_041911835.1 Fimbriimonadaceae bacterium
ATCAGCATCACGGTGAATACTGCGACCGTCCCGATGATGGCCTGCAGGGCGATGCCCTGGTATTTCGCGCTGAACATCATCGAAATCGCGCCGATAACCAGCCCTTCGAGCAAGGCGTAAATCGGCGCCGTGACCGGGGACCATTGCGGCTTGACGATCGTGGCGATCGCTACGCCCAGGCCTCCGATTGCCCCACCGAAGACGCACAGGGTGGCCGCTCCGGCGCCTTGGGTGGCTGCAGTCCACCACGAAAGCGCTGCCGTGCCCATAAGAAGCAGGAGAAGCACGAACGTCTTATTGACCGACCCCTGGACGGTCATCGCGTCGGCGTTCGAACCTTGATTCTCGAATACCCGATTATTGAAAGCTGGATTTGCCATGGTTCCTCCTTTATGGACGTCGGCGGCGCACGCTTGGTGCCAGGGCCCACGGGTCTGGGATGGGGCCCGTTCGCCATTTCAAGCATCTTGGCTAACAGTTTTGTACTGCTATAGTAGCGGATTGCGCGGGCTGGTTCAAGCTTAAGATTCGACGATTTCGATCGACTCGATGCGCGCCGGATTTTCAGGCAGAGGGTTGTCACGGTGGTCCTTCGGGAGCGCCACAATCTTGTCGACGACGTCCATGCCGCTCGTCACGCGTCCATAGGCCGTGTACTGCCCGTCGAGGTGCGGCGCATCGGCGACCATCAGGAAAAACTGTGAGCCAGCGGAGTCGGGGTCGCTGGTGCGGGCCGCGCTGAGCACGCCGCGGGTGTGTTTGGTGTCGTTGAATTCGGCCTTGAGCCTTTCCGCGGGGCCGCCGGTGCCGTGCATACTGCGATCCTCGAGGCGTGAATTCGGGTCGCCGCCCTGCACCATGAAGCCGGGAATGACGCGGTGGAAGAGCGTGCCGTCATAAAAGCCCTCCCGGGCCCGCTGGATGAACGCTTGGACGTGGTTCGGGGCCTTGTCGGGCAGGAATTCGAGGCCGATATCGCCGAGATTGGTGTGGATAATGGCGCTCTGGGGCATGGGAAGATGGTAGCAGGTTTGGGGGGCCAACCTAGTGCTGGCATTCAGGATCCGACAACTGGGATCCCGACCTCAACCAGGTAATCGAAAATTGGGTCGTAGAATTCTGGAAGCCGGGTGTGATCTTCCGGATCCCCTTGCGGGACAACTATTATCATCCCTTGTCGGGCGCGTGTCAGGAGCACCCTATACGCATTCTTCTGGTATAGCTTTCGGTCCTCGGCCTTGATTCTTTGCCATTCGTTCCCTTTAAATGACCAATTGTCCCAACCACCGTTGCCCAATCGAAAATCTGCATCCCAAGCAATGCACGCCCAGTCAAGTTCGAGACCTTGGACGTGAAATTCTGTGGCTACGTCTTCGAGGTAATAGGACGAGCGCACATCATCCTTTCCATTGAGAAACCAATTCACGTGAGTCATTGGAGCTTTCACGAAAATGGACTGCGGCTTTAGACGCTCAGCTTGCGAAGACACGAGAATTCCATATCGCTCGCTGCCCCGAGCCTGACTTCGTAGCCATTGCTTGGCGGTTGCCATGCTCCTTGTCAGCCTGATCGGAAACCGGTCCCGGAGTGACTCGAAAGTAGCACTTGCCTTCACCTTGTCCATGTCCAGAAGAACCTTCACGAATTCCGATACCCGCTCGGAACGGAACGAGCGAACAGACACCCCTAGGTGCAAATCGGGGTCAAATTTGACACGGTCTGAAAACTCGCGGTCCTGAAGTGCGTCCTCCACTGAAAACTCTGTATCCGTGAGATTCGGAGCGATGTAAATGTCCCAGGCTCCGAAATTGCTCTTGATCGCATGAAGCCACTCGGCAATACCTGCCTCGCCAGTATTGATCTCCTGTCCCCCGCCAACCAGGCAAACCACCACCGACCAGTCGGTATGGCGGTCCATACATGAAATCAGGAAGTCAGGCTCAGATTGTGCAAATCCTGGCCTGTTTTTCTTTTGTTTCATGAACTTTGCGGTCTGCTCCAGATTCCATGCTCTCTGAGCCTCGTCGAAGAGGGCGACATGTTCTCTGGGCGGTCGATCAAAATCGGTCAAGCACTCATCGCGAAAGTGGTGCACGTTCTGAATGAATGATTTCACCTCTGATCTAGCGCGACCCAATTGCAGCTTCTCACCGAGATCTCGAACCTGCTGAACGTGGTCGCGCGCAAGCGCCTCGCGCAGTACGTCAACCAACGGGCCGTTGCCGGAAAGGAAAACACTGTAAGTGTCACTTTCTGGGTCTAAGTGATTGGTTGCGACGTTCAGACCAACGAGCGTCTTTCCGGCCCCAGGAACGCCAGTAACAAAGCAGATGGCACGCTTTGAATTAGAGCGGCAGTGGTCAATTATCCGATCAATAGCTTTGGCAGTTTTGGTGAGATTTGTCGCCCCAGCCTCACTCCTTGTTATCTCGTGCACTCCGTGATCTCGGTAAAGAGCCTTAGCTGCTTCGATGATTGTTGGAGTCGGAGAGTACCGCCCCTGCTGCCACTCTTCAGGGTTCAGAGATACTTCACCTGTGAAATTGAGGACCGCGTTGATCACTTCAGGAAGTTGGTCGCTAGATATGCAAATAGGCAGAAGCAGCCCGTCTTCATGCGCCGATTGCTGAACCTGAAATTTGGAATTCGGCGCGGACGTGCAAATCAATATGGGCGCAATCCAACTCGAATGACTTGTCTCATGGAAGTTCTTCAGATCTAGCCCATAATCGACCACTTGCTCAATCGCCGCCGCGTCAAACTTGTCGCTCCCAACTTTGAACTCGATCACAAACACGATGCCCCGAAGGACCATCACGACATCGATGCGTCTACCCATTCGTGGAATGGCGAACTCGAAATAAAGCTTGCCTTCAAGGCCCTTCAGATAAGACTTGAGAATCTCAATCTCTTCGACCCAGGCAGAAGTCTGAGTGAGCTCCGCGGAGAACCCATGCTCCTGCACTAGTCGCCCCACAATTTCGTCAGTGGAGCACGACCAAAATGAAACGATCTCGTATGAGGCGTAATATCGGGCCATAGAGGCGCGACATTATTTTGCCCCTAATCCGGCCGTCCATAAACTAGCCACACTTGGTTTTCGCGCTTATCGATTCTCGACTTCAAATAATGCAGGCTCTTCAGTCGAATGCAAAGGTGTTGCTGCGGCGTCCGGGCTTAGGGCGGCGAGCCTCTGCTCCAGAAGACTGAGCCGAGCCTCCACCTCCGAGGCGTTCGAGGTCGTCTTGTGGATCAGCTCGGCCATTTTCTGCTGGTGGCTGAGGAGAGCCATAACAATCGGGACGAGCACAAACGCCCCGACGAACACCGCTCCGAGCATAAGGTATTTGGCAAGCTGTGGGTCCACGAATCAACCTCCAACAGCGGGAATTGTTGCACGCTCCACTCATAGGTCCCTAGGCCGTCGGCAAGCATCCTCACTGCCTGCGGACTCCGCGGGGCTCACTTCTCCCGCTTCAAATACGCATATGCGTTGTGCGCATGGATGCTTTCCTCGTTCTCCACCTCGATCTCGTAGGTGGTGATCCGGGAGTCCCTATCGAAAGCCAGGGCCACCTCGCGCACCATGTCCTCGACGAACCGGGGGTTATCGTACGCGTGCTCGGTCACCCACTTTTCGTCGGGCCGCTTGAGCACCGGGAACAGCGCGCAGGAGGCGCAGGATTCGATCAGCTCGATGATCTCTTCGAGCCATACCATCGCGTTGGTTCGCACGCGCACGCTCACGATGCCGCGCTGGTTGTGCGCGCCCCGCGCGCTGATCTCCTTGCTGCAGGGGCAGAGCGTCGTGACCGGCGCTTGGACGATGATTTCGAAATCGGACTGGCACGGGGGCTTCGGACCTTTGCCGTCGAAGTCAAAGGGGATTCCTAGCGACGCGTCGAAGCCGCACGTGTACTCCATCATCCCCTCTTTGCCCGTGACCGGCGCCTTCTTGCTCATGAAGAACGGGAATCGGACCTCGAGGTGCGCGCGCTCGGCGTGGAGCTTCTCCCGCAGCCCTTCCAGGATCTTGGGGATGCCATGCACGCTGACCTCGTGCTTGTGGTCGCTGAGCACTTCGAGGAACCGGCTCATGTGCGTACCCTTGAAGTGGTGGGGCAGGTCGACCGTGAGCTGAAAAGCGCCAATCGTGTGCTGCTGCTCGCGGGCTCGGTCGAGCACGACGATCGGATATTTGACGTTGCGAACCCCGACCTTGTCGATGGCGATATTCCGCTCATCCTTGCTGGCTTGAATGTCGACGAGGGGCGTGGCTTCGGTTTCGGTTGTCTTCATGCGCAACTTGATCTTACGGGAAATTGGCCCAGCCCGTTTGCGCTTACCGCTGGATGCCCCGCTGCTCAATCCGCTTCAGATACTCGTGGGGCACGGGATCGCTCGGGTCGACTCGGATCATCTTCTCGAAGTTTCTCCTCGCGATGTCGTCTTCTTCGATCTCAAACGCCACCAGCGCCAAGTTTGCCCAGCATTTCGGTCCGATCAGGCCGGGGTCGAACGATAGGAAGCGGTCGTACTCGTTGGTTTCGCCCATCTCCTCGAGCCGCAGCAGCGCCCTCATTTCGCCTTCGGGGTTTCCACGCCTGCGCTCCGCCGCGGCGACCGACCAGATCGCAATCGGATCGCGTGGAAACCACTCCCAGATCGCTTCGATGTGCTTGGTAGCGAATCGAGAGCGAACCTCCTCTTCGGACATATTCTCCAGCGACACCGCAAGCAGCTGGCTCTCGAGGCGCTCTTCCGGTTCCCCTCCGCGTTTGAGCACGCGATTGGCCAACTGCTTCGCGAGTTGCTTTCCCGCCGGGTCACCTGTGGCGCACAGACTGTCGGCGAGGCAAATTCCGAAGTAGAGATTGTCCGGGTCGGCGGCAAGCTGCTTGCGGCAAAGGCGAATGCTCTGTTCGAGCTTGATGTGCGAAGCTCCCCCGACAAACCCGTCATGACGGATTTGGATCGGAGAGGGCTCGATGCTTCGCCCCTTTGCCGCCGCCTCCAGATCCTCGACCGGGAATTGCGCATGAATCGCCCCGATCATTTGGAGCCCGGGAGTGGTTCGCCAAAGTCGCAGTGCCTGCATCTCGGTGTAGCGGAACTCATCGTAAAGGTCCTGCCTGAGGATCGAGTAAGCGAATGCGTCTGGATTCGCAATCGACTCAAGCAGCATGGACGTGTACTCGGGAAGCAGCCACTCGTCCGAGTCGATCCAAAAGGTCCACTCCGTTTCGATCTTGGACGCGGCGAAATTATAGGCATCTGCGAACGAATCGGTCCACGGAAAATCGTGCACCTCCGCTCCGAATTCGAGGGCGATCTGCCGGGACCCGTCCGTCGCACCCGTGTCCACCGCTACGATGTGATCGACGGCGCCTTGAAGCGACTCCAGGCAACGCCTCAGCACCTCCTCGCCCGTCGTGAAGACGACGAACGCGCTGACGCCGGGCTCGAGCGGCTCTATTTGAGGTGTTTCTCCCACCATCGCACGATCTCACCCAGCCGGTGCAAACGCATGTCCGGAGGACCGTTGCGCGAGAGGCCGTGGCTCGTGTTCTGCGGATACCGCACGAATCGGCTCTCGATCCCTTGCGCTTGGAGCGCTGAGAACACCTGTTCGCTCTGCTCGATGTTGCAGCGGAGGTCGCCTTCGCTGTGGATGATGAGCATTGGCGTCTTCACCTTGTCGAAGTGGCTGATGGGCGACTGCTCCCAAAGCTCTTTGATCGCCTTGGCATCGCCCCACGCATAGCCTTTCCAATAGCCGTCTTTGTTGATCGGGAAGTCGCTGCTGCCGTTCATGCTCACGAAATTGCTCACGCAGCGGTCGGTGATTGCGGCCTTAAATTCGTTGGTGTGGCCCACGACCCAGTTGGTCATGTAGCCGCCGTAGCTGCCGCCCATCACTCCCATCTGTCCGGGATGGATATACGGCTGCGCCTGCATCCACTTCATCACTGTGTGGATGTCTTCCCAATCGCGGTCTCCCCAAGCTCCGCGGATCGCCGCGCAGTGCGCCTCGCCATAGCCCTTGCTGCCGCGCGGGTTGCTATACACGACGACATACCCTTGCGCAGCCAAGAGTTGGAATTCGTGGAAGCAGGTCCAGCCGTATTGGGTGTGTGGGCCGCCGTGGATCTCGAGGATGGCGGGATAGCGCTTGGGTTCGAGATAGTCGATCGGCTTGATCACCCAGGCGTGGACCATCCAACCGTCGGAGGACTTGACCCAGACTTCTTCGGGCTCGCTCAGCTTGATGTCCGAGTGCCACTTCTTGTTTTCGTGGGTCAGGACCTTCAGGTGGTCCTTCGCAGCGAGATCATAAACCGCGATCTCCATAAGGTGCATCGCATCACCCCAGAGGGCGCCGAATCGCTCTCCGTTCGCGCTCAGATTTCCGACCGCCAAGTAATGCTGACCTTCGGTGAGAAGTTCAACTCCACCTTTGTCAACTTGCACGAATCCAAGTTGCGAGGCGCCATGCCAGCCGACGTTGATATAGATGGCCTTAGAATCCGGCGACCAGAAGAGCTTGCCTTCTCCGGCCCCCTCTTTGGTGTCGCCTAGCGTTGCGGCGTTCAGGCAGTAGTCTTCTTTGTCGCTCAGGCATTTGGGCTTGCCCCCTCCAATCGGAACGGTGTAGAGCTTAACGTTTCGGATGCCCCAGGGATCGTCTTCCGTGGTATCCCCTAGGAAAGCTAGCGTTTTGCCATCGGGGGACCAGGCGATCGAACCTTTTTCGCCTTTCGGGAGCCCCTTGACCTGAACGGCCTGCCCGTCCATGTCCATGCGGAAGATCTGGTCGTCGGGCTTGTCCGCCCACAGGTTCTTCACCATCGAGCGCGTAAACGCCAGCTCCTTTGAGTTCGGCGACCAATCGAAACTGTAGAACCCAAAGGGGCACTTGTCGTAAAGCTCTTTGGTTTCGCCTGAGTCAGTTTCGACCACATATAAGGCGTGGCGCTGCATGCCGAAATAGCCGTCCCCGTCGAGCCGGTACCAAGGTGAATCAAGCACCCACGGAGCTGGACTTTCCCCCTTCTCTTCGCGTTCCTTCTTGGTCTTCTCCGTTCGGTCCGGCGATTCTTCGCGGAATGTGAAGGCGATTCGCTTCCCGTCGGGTGACCACTTGAATTCGCCCAGAGATCCCTCGGGCAGATCGGTCAGTTTTCGGGCTTCTCCACCGGACGTCGGAATCAGGAAAATCTGTCCCTTCTTGCCTTCGCGACCGCTGATGAAAGCGATCTGGCTTCCATCTGGAGACCAACGGCCCATACCCGCGCCGCCCTCGCCCTGCGTCCACTGCTGGACCGCTCCGTTCATATCGACCGAATACAGGTTGGTAATGTATTTGTTCTTATCGTTAGCGTGCTTCTTTGAGAAGAGCACACGAAAACCGTCGGGGCTGATCTGGGGGTCGCCGACGAACTGAATCTTGAGCAGGTCTTCGGCTCGAATGGGTCGCTTGGGCATCTTTCAAGCGTACCAGCACACCTTAGAACCAGTCGACGGACCGGTTGGGACCTTGCCAACGCCAGGTTCCTGCGAATCGACCGCCTTTCAAAGTGATAGCTTCGATCTGCCCTGCTGGTCGGAAGACCTTTCGGATGTGAGCTTCTTGCATGAACCGAGCTTTGTGCTGATAGGCGAGTGTGAGCGCATCGAACTTCGGCAGGTACCGCAATGGGGGACAGGGAAGCTTCGAAGGGAGCGAATTCAGCGTTTCCGTTAAGATGTTGAGTGGCTCACCCCAGCCGTCGACATCGATTTCTGTCAGCTCGGATTGCAGGGCTCTGAATGCTGACCGTGTGTCGACGGCCGAAAGCCCGGACCACAACCGAAAGTCGGTCACGGACGCCGGAGCATGTCCCCGAAGGTACCGCCGCAGTAACTCAACTTGGGCGTCTCTCTGATCGATCGGTTGGTATCTCTTACCTAGCCACTGCTCCGTCAAAGCGAACACCGGGCCGCCGCCGATCCCGCTGGCGAATACCACCTCCCCCTTGAGGGCAAGCGCTTTCACGTCGAGGCCCCAGCCCGTGAAAGGCAGGGACTGCAGCTCCGGGATCTCCTCATGAAGCGCCTTGCGTGACATCGGCCCCTGTTCCAGCGCCTTGACGATCTTGGATTCGAGTCCTGCGAACGCATTCGGCTCCATCTCTAAATACCGAATGACGCGATCGATCCACATGGCGCTCTTGGGACCTAGTGCGGATAGCACCATTCCGAGATCTTCGCTCCGAAGAGCATGAAGAGTTCCTCGATTCACCCATGTCTTGACAATCGTCCTTTGCTTCGACAGCGCGCTCTCCACCCAAGAAGCGTGCCTGGTGCGAGAGCGGCTGGCGACGAAGTCCGGGAGGTTCCTAGCGTATTGCGATTGCACGACAACCAGCCGTTCGACGGCGTCGATAGGATCCGCTGCCGGAGTGCGAAGCATCTGGAGATGAAATGTGATGGCGTTCGCGCGGTTGGGAGTCAGCTTCAGCGCCATTCACAGAGCTTACCAATCCGTTCTCGGCGATTCCCGTTGGATTGACCCTGTGCTTCGTGGCGCTCGAACCCTAGAATATTGCTTGAGAGTTTCACCATTCCGATGTCCGACTTCAAGGTTGCCCGTATCGCGCTTCA
>JAYROD010000307.1:0-3017 GCA_041911835.1 Fimbriimonadaceae bacterium
TGCTCCAATGCCTTTTGAATCGGTGCAGCCGGTGGGATCGAACTTTTGGTTGATTCTCTCGTCGCGCGCGGGGATGGCCGTTCGGACGGCACCACGTTTGGTCGAGCCGACTTCACTGCATCGAGACGAGAAACCAATGAGGTGCTCGCAGCACCATCGACCGGGAGCCCGTGATCCCTCTGGAAAGCGGCGATTGCCGAACGCGTTTTCGCGCCAGCGAGCCCATCCGGAGTCCCCACGTCGTATCCAAGCTCGTTCAGCCGTCGCTGCACCGCAAAGACGACGCCGTCAAAGGCCGGCCGCGTGCTGTCCTGTGGCGGCGGCCGCTCTAAGCTGAGGTCGGGGGTCCGTTGAAAACGACTGCGCCCCTCTGCCTGCAATACGGACCGAACGGCCTCAATGTCCGACCTGGCACCTTCGAGTGCCCCCCGCCGATAGCGAAACTGGCCGCACCGGCTGTTGTAGTCAGACACCATCGCGTTGAATCGATCGACATCTGATTCAACGAAGTTGTTGATCACGCCCTTAGCCGCATCGAGGCGAATGTCTTCCGCGACGCAATAGCGAATCTGCGGAACGCTCAACACAAGATCCGTCCCCACCGGTGGCCTCTCCTCCGAAGGACGGCCGGGGACTTGTGGTTGGGGAGCAGCGGATGGTGGCTGCCATGACGGCGTCGGGGCTGCGGTCCCAGGCGACTGCGGAGGCGACGTGTAGGTTGGCGAGGGGGCACTGCTCTTGTTCCCCGACTCGGACAACAACCATACGACACCAATGATTGCGCCGATGCCAAGCAGCCACTTGCCGGCGGACGACCCACCAGCGGAAGTGGGCTGCGCGACAGGCTCTTGATAGCCCTCCGAGCGAGGCCGTTGCCGATCCGCGGCCTGTTGGTGCGGTGGGGATCCGGACGCTGCGCCTTTACCAGGCGAGTCGTCGGCGCCTCGGCTGGCGTTCTCGGCACTGGTGACCGTGGCGTCGACATCGGACACCATAGATGACAAGCCAGAGAAGCCCTTGCCGGACTGGCCTTCGTTGCCTTCGTTGCCTCCCGCCACGATCTCCCCTCAGATGAAACCGATGCGACGCTTTTCTCCACCTTCCCGCTCGCGAGCCGGGGCAGAACGTAGCGCCGCAAGCAAACTTTCCTGATCCAACTGGTCCTTCCCCGACCGCGCGGCAAGTCGCGCCCCTTCTCTAACGACGAATGCGACATCGGAGAGGGGACGCCCGGCTAGCTCTTTGGCCAACGGGGCCGCATCAACGTCTGCCTTCCTCGGCAGCGTTGAAAGCAACTTTTCCAATAGGGAGAGGATCTCCGCTTCAGTCGCGTAGTCGACTTTGATGACATGATCGAAGCGTCCACGGCGCAGGATCGCGGGATCGATCATCTCGACCCGATTCGTCATCGCGACGATCAGCACCTCGTTCTTCGTTGCCTCCGGTATTCGCCTGAGAAACTCCGCCACTTCCTCGACTCGATGATGGCCGGAGCCCATTTCACGATCCGCGAGGAATGCCTCCATTTCGTCGATCACGAGGACCGACGGAGCACTCTGCATTGCCTTGTCGAACACCGCGGCAACCTTCTTGCTCGTCTCGTGGATGTAGGGGCTAGCGACACTCGACGCGTCGATTTGAAAGCTAGGCCATCCCAGAAAGTCGACCAATCTCTCCACCGCGAATGTCTTGCCGCAGCCAGGAGGACCATGGAGAACGATGGCCGACGGAAAGTTGATCCCCAGCGCCCTGTAGCGCTCGCTGTTCTGGACGATGTCGACCACGTGCTCATTGAAGAACGACTCAAGGTCTGGGCGTCCGGGTAGCTCAAACGTGCTTCTCTTGATGTCGTTCGCTTTCTCGCCGGCAGGCTGCTTGTCCTTTGCTCGAGTTGCCGTCTGGTCCTGCGCGGGCGTGGGTCTTGCTCGCTCCGCTGGGACAACTTCCGTTACCTCGAACCCTGCCGCATTGACGACCTCCTTGAGGTGTGCGGCACCAATCCAGCTCAACATGTGCCGGAGGCGACGGAATGATTTGGCCGAAATACTCGCTCCCCCAGTGAGCCAGTAGCCAAGCACTGTCTCGTCGTCTGTCCGGGAGCTGATGCTGTAGGTTGGGAGCAGCCGACTTATCTTCTCGACGTAGATCGCGTCCTGCAGAGGTGAGACCTTGTCCAGACTTCTTGTTGCGCGAAGTGCAAGCGCAAACGACAGAGCCTCCGCCTTCGTGTTAGGCGACCGACCATCCGAGACCGGGCACAACACCTGACTGGGCGGCGAGGAAATTGAGTTCAGACGAAGCGGTCCGAATGTGAAAGGCGCGAGAACACCGCGTTCTACCAAGCCGGCATTCATCCACCGACCCACCATTTCGTCATCGGCCAGCAACGCCCTCCCCTCTCCCTGTGTCTCGAAAATCTGCCAGCCATGCCCAGCATAGAGGGGGCGGCCAGTCCGCGCTCCGTCTGGGAGTAAGTGACCGATTGGCAGCCAAACGTCGAGGGTCATCGTCCGCCCACCCGTCAAACCTACGTTCTGGTTGTCCCAGCTACCTTCTGGACGACGCGACCCTGCAAGCTCTCGATCCGCTTGATGGCCTCGTCTATATCGCGAGTATCCAACTCGTCCAACTGACCCTCGCGGTGAAACGCACCGATTGTGAGCGTGAACCGGGCCGGTTTCCCCGGTGGCTGAACCACGATTGCAGTCGCTCCGCCGGCAGTACAGTTCAATTGATGATCGGTCGCACCTTCGATAAGAGCGCTTAGTATCTTTGCGTTGTTCTTCAGCTCAGAGACCCCGCGGGCGAGCTGTTTAAGGTTTTCGAGAGAGATGGAAAAGGTTGGTCGAGTGCTCAGAAAGCTCGTCATAGAAAGTACTGAGGATGCAGCACGCGTCGACAGATCAACAACGATCTCCACTTCGCATTTCCCTCCGAATAACTGCTCCTTGAACGAGGTTGCGTATCTCGACCCGCCACTACCATCCGCTACATTCATAACGTCCTCCTATTCAACA
>JAYROD010000308.1:0-3550 GCA_041911835.1 Fimbriimonadaceae bacterium
GACTTGCCGTAGTCTTACTTGCCGCGCCATTTGGTCCGATCAAAACTATCTCCGCCCTTGCGATCGGATGCTTGGTGGCGACGGCGCTGAATGGCCTCGTGTATCTGTCGCTGAAATGGAAGGCTGGCATCACTCTGGCGTGGGTCAGCCTATTTGCGACATGCGCCGCGGTGATGCTCATCGGAGAATCGACGGAACTCGGCTCGTCCTGGGAGGTCGCACTCCTCGCGATTGCTTTGGCCGAGATCGTATTCGTCGTGCTGACGACATTGCGAGCGACAAAAGAACGGGCGCTCCTGTATAGCGCGGGCGTGGTGTTTTTCTGGGTCGTCTATTCGAGATTGATGTTCGTTTTGCTCACGGCGCCTGCCATTGGGCTAAAAGGGGCAGCGGCGATGACAGCATCATGGATCGTTTATGCGACCGGACTCATCGCTATGGGATTCGCATTTCGTGCGCGCCACCTCCGGTATTGGAGCCTCATCATTTTCGGAGCGACGATATTCAAGGTTTTCCTCATGGACTTGGTGGATTTGGATCCTGGCATTCGAGTCGTCATCTTGCTGGGCCTTGGACTCTGTATGGTGGGCGGCGGATACTGGTACATCAGGCTCAGAGAGTCGATGAGAACGGGAGACGACGCCGCTCGATTAGGCAAGAGTCTCTGAATTCGGTCCCCGGAAGCCTCCGGGCCCCAACCCCCTTACAAAAGGCATCATCCAGCGCCGATCGGGGGCCTTAGGAGCCGGCCCCCGAAATCGCACATTGGGTCCTATTTTGTCGGAGCGTAACTTCCGTGCAGGAAGGTCGCCGAATCCGGCGATCCCTTTGCCGCGGGCATCTCGGCAGCGGGAAGCGTGGCTTCTGCTCCCTGGACGTCGCCGTTTTGGACGGTCCAGTTGCCGTTGCCTCGCGCCAATCCGGACTGTTGGCGCTCGCCCGTGAGCGAGTTCTTCACAAACGCCGCGACACCGTCGAGATCTGCAGGACCATGGTTCTCACCGGTATGCACGGCGGCATCCGCGAGGAAGCCCCGCAGGAGCGCATCTCGCGAAGCTCTCAGCAACGACGGGCTTCCGAAAAGCTCGAAGCTTCCGATGTCCCCATTAACGATATACACGAGCCCGACGACATTTTCCTGACTATCGAGTGCCGATGAGAATTGCTTCAGATCCGCTTCGATGCGATCCTGCACTTCTTGGTTGTAAAGCCCGCCTCGGACGCTTGATGTATCTGAGTCGACGTTCGCTTTCTTATTGTATTCACCAACTTCGTCCCAGACCTGCTGCTGGCTTCCGAAAGTCGCCATGCGGCGTACGGATTGTGGGGCCATTGATTCGGAATAATCGAATTTCGTCGTCTTTCCGTCCCAGCGGCCATGCTCGACGCAGAACACCGGCACCGCCATTTCCTCGCCAGGCGGGACCACAGTGTCTTTCGCGACAACGCGATCTTGCTTGCCTCCAAGGAGCAATTCGCCCGAGAGTAGAAGCAAGGGCCTTTTAGCCAGGTTTCTCACAGTGAGCCGGTTGACTTCCTGGCCGGTCGGCATTTCATTGATTTCGACTAGGCCGCTCTTCTTGGCTTCAGCCAGAGAGATGTAATCCTCTTGTTGGAGTTTCTCGTTGCTGGTCAACATCACAGGAACGATGGTCACGTTGTGATAGCTGACGGGCGAACCGAGGGCATAGCGGTCAAGGCCTTCGATGATCTTCAATTTCGCCTCCTTATTGGGCAGTGGAGTGCCATTGTGACCTGGCGCTTGGGTGCAGCCAAGGACCAAGAAGGCCAAAAGAACTAAAACGGTCGCACGCATGTTCAACACCTCGACGAATTTGTGTTGAGCGATTGTCGATCAGTTCAAGGAATTTTCAACAAAAGTGCTGAAGGTCTACGCGAACTTTCGGCGGTCGAAAACGAGATCGCTCGCCAAATTCCAAATTTCCGGCTCGATCTTGTTTTCGGGCTGAATCTTGCTAAAGTGCACAATCGCGCTCGTCAGGCCCGCCTCGAGCGCATAGTGAAGAAACGCGGAATTGAGCGCCTGTCGGGCGAGAGGCTTTAATCCAAAGCTGATGTTGCTGACACCGAGGATGCTGTTTACAAGAGGATGGCTTTCGCGGATCGCCGCGATGGCGTCGATGGTTTCGATTCCGGCCCTTCGGAACTCCTCGTCGCCTGAGCCCAAGGTGAATGTCAAACAGTCGAGAAACACATCGTGATCCGGAAGGCCGTAGGCGCGCGTCTGCTCGAGAATCCGTTCTGCGATTTGGACCTTCCGATTGCACGATTTCGCCATCCCCTCTTCATCGATGGTGAGCGCTACCACCGCGGCGCCATATTTCTGGCAGAGCCCGAGCACCTTATGGAGCCGCTGACCCCCATCCTCGAAATTGACGGAGTTGACAATCGGCTTTCCGGCAACGGTCTGCAACGCCGCCTCTATGGCGGGCACTTCCGTCGAATCGATCATGATCGGTACAGTGATATGCCGATTGAATCGGCTGAGCAGCTGCCGCATATCGCGGACTTCATCCCGACCCACATAGGCCGTGCAAACGTCGAGCACATGCGATCCTTCGCTTTCCAACTCGCGCGCTAATTCCGTCAAACCGTCCCAGTTTTCATGTCCGAGCATCTCGCGAAATGCCTTGCTGCCGTTCGCATTGGTCTTTTCGCCGACGATGAGAAAACTGGCGTCTTGTCGATAGGGCTGGAATTGATAGAGGCTGCTGCACCCGACTAACTTCAGAGCTTTGGATTGTTTGTCCGAGCGGTAGTGAAAGTCGAACCCCGAAAAGACGCCGCGAACCTTTTCCCAATAGCCTGTGCCCGAATGGCTGCGGCCGCCAACTGCCTCTGCAACTGCCCGTATATGCGCAGGAGTCGTGCCGCAGCAACCGCCGACCAGCGCAACGCCATGTTCTTCGACGAATCGCGTCTGCCACTCCGCCAATTCATGAGGCGTCAGCTTATAAACGCCTTGACCATTCTCCATGACCGGGAGTCCGGCATTGGGCTGCACGCTAATCGGCCTGGTCGAGTGATTACCCAGAAAGCGCACATGAGCCGCCATCTCGACCGGGCCCGTTGCACAGTTAATCCCAACCACCTGCACTTCGGGAAAGCATTCCAACATGTTGAGCGCTGCGCCGATCTCCGTCCCGAGCAACATGGTGCCCGTCTGCTCCATCGTCACCTGCACAAAAAGCGGACGCTGCGTGCCTGTTTCGTCCATGGCTCGCTTTGCGCCCACGATGCATGCTTTGACCATGAGCAGGTCCTGCAGCGTCTCGAGCATGAGCGCGTCTGATCCACCCACAAGCAATCCTCGAAAGCAATCGCAATACGTTTGCTCGAGCTCTTGAAATGTCGTTTGACCGAGTGAAACGAGTTTCGTCCCTGGCCCAATAGCGCCCACCACAAACCTCGGCTTGTCGATCGTAGATCGAGCGTCCGCTGCGCGTCGGGCAATCGTCGCTGCAGCAAGGCCAAGATCGTAAACTAACTCTGGAACCCCGTATTCGGCAAGCACGATGCTGGTCGTTCC
>JAYROD010000309.1:0-13501 GCA_041911835.1 Fimbriimonadaceae bacterium
AGGAGCTTCAAGTTCTGACAATGTTATGGCGATTGCTATGATCATGCTGTTAACGGTTTTTGGTGTCGTATTGAGCATCGTCTCAGGCATCTTCCGCTATTGGCTAGGCTTGGTCACGGGAGCGGTCCTCAATCCTATTGCGTTCTGCGGCTATCTCACCCTATTCGCGCGTGAGAGCTCGCTGAATCGGGACACAGCGTATTGGGGGCTTTATCTCCTAGTGGCCGCTTTCGTTGGATTTCGGGCGCTTGTAGCCGCGAGAAAGTATTCGCTGCCAGAGCCGACGTAGGCTTCCCGCGGCCCATATCGTATACTCAAGCTGCTACTCATGCCCGATCCCAACCGCACTCAACTTGGCGCTCCTCCGACGATCGACCCGAACAAGACCATGATGGGTACGGCGCCGACCGTGAACGCTACCATCACGATTAAGCCGGTGCAATGCCCGGTGTGCAAGACGTTCAACCCGGTCGGGGTCATGTTCTGCATTGAGTGTGGGCTCATATTCGATCGTGCGCTCGACGGCGATGCGTTCGGAGCTCCCGCCATCCAACTCCCTTGTCTCGTCGATCCGAGCGGCAGGGAACATCCTGTCCGACCTGGCTTGACCGTCATCGGAAGAGCGGGCGATATTACGATCGAGGATGGCCGCGTCAGCAGACGCCATGCGCAGGTGTCCTCTGAAGAAGGAGTGGTGCTAGTGGAGGATCTCGGCAGCACCAACGGCACCAAATTGAACGGCGAGCCCATTGCTCAGGGCGAAATGAGGCCCTTGAGTGCTGGAGACAAGATCTCCCTGGGCGGCTATGAGCTAACGTTCAGCCTCCCCGGTGAATCCCAGAAAACTGCCATGCCCGTGAGCGGGCGGACGGCGGCGATATCGGCGCCTCCTAGCGTTGACGACGCACCGGCGTGGCTGGAAGTCGGAGAACTGAAGTTCGCACTGAAGAAAGGAACGAACAGCTTCGGCAGGAAGCCGGAGAACGCCATCGCGATCCCGGACCCTTATGTTTCCGGAAAGCATGGGGTCATCGAGATCGACGACGACGGGATCTACCTCACCGACATCGGAAGCACAAACGGCACGATGCTCAACGATGCCAAGCTCTCTCCCAACATGCGCACCCGAATTACGCCGGACGACGTCATCCGCCTTGGCAGCCTGGAACTTCGCGTGAGGCTCAAAGAATAGTGGAAGAAATCACCGCCGAATATGCCGTTCAGGAACTGGCGCCGAGCGCCGAACTGCACATTCGTCCCAAGGTGTCGGTTGCCTGCAAGAGCGACCTCGGACGCGTCCGCGAGAATAACGAAGACAAGTTCGAATACTACATTCCTTCGGAGGACTCGGTGCTCGCAACGAGGGGTCAAATCTATCTCGTGTGCGACGGCATGGGCGGCCACGCGGCGGGACAGATCGCAAGCGAGCTGACGTGCAAGACATTCATCGAGGTTTATCTCCATCACCCCGCTGAAGACGCCGAAACGGCCGCCTATTCGGCGGTAGTCGCCGCGAACCGATTTGTGCTGGACGTCGCTCGGGCGGTGCCGAGTCGGCGCGGCATGGGAACGACCCTAAGCGCCTTGCTGATAGTGCAGGATAGAGCGCTCACGGTCCAAGTTGGAGACTCCCGCATCTACCGTCTTCGCAATGACATGCTGGAGATGCTGACGACTGACCACACCTGGGTCGAGGATGCGATCAGCCAAGGGATGATCACGGAAGAGGAAGCTTCGACGCATCCTTACCGACACGTGTTGACCCGTGCGGTGGGTACGGAGGATAGCGTTCAGCCGGATTTGGCGTGGCGGAACGTTGAGATCGGAGACACCTATCTCCTCTGCTCGGATGGGCTGCTCAACCACGTCCCAGATCCTGAGATCGCCGAGATCCTGATGGCGAACGCTCCTTCCGAAGCCGCCTGGAAGTTGGTGGGTCAAGCGTTGGCCGGTGGCGGCAGCGATAATTGTACGGTCCTGATCGTGCACATCGACGACCTCGAGCCGGTCGTTAAAGAGTGAGTCCCCTCTCGCCGAGTAGACTGAAGCCATAGAGTTCGACCGATTAGCCCGGAAACATCAGGATGCTGTCTATCGGCAGATGATCCGCGTTTGCGGAAACGTCGAGGACGCCGAAGACGCTCTTGTCGAGTCGCTCCTCGCGGCTTACAAGGCGATCTCCCAACTTTCCCACCCGGATCAATTCCAGGCGTGGCTGGCGGCGATCGCGCGACGGGTCTGCATTCGCATCAAACGCAATAGAGACCTCGCAGAGGTCTTGGCCTTGTCGGAGCGCGGAGCCCCGCTCCCAAGCTCCCCGGAATCTGAAGTGATTGTGCGGGAGACGAAGTCTTGCATCGAACGGGCTCTAAACGACCTGCCGCAGGACTATCGCGAGGTCTACACTCGCAGGGAAGTTCACGGCGAGCGGGCGGAGTCGGTCGCGAGGGAACTGGGGATCAGCGTTTCCGCCGTGAAATCGAGACTGCATCGCGCCCGAAAGGTTATTCGGGAGAATCTCGAGCGCAACTTTTGCATCACCCCCTGAATCCTTTTTGTGGCCAAACGTCTCTTCCCTCTTTGTATGACCCAGACAATCACGCCTCAAGAACTGAAACAGATGGTTGAGAAAGGCGAGTCGCTCCAACTCGTCGATGTCCGCGGTCCTGGCGAATTCGCGTCGGGCCACGTCCCCCGGGCGGTGAACCTGCCGATGGAGCAGGTGGAGCGCCGACTCGACGACTTGGGTGTGGACGATCCCATTGTGCTCATTTGCCAAAGTGGGCAGCGCGCGTGTCTAACCGAGGAATTGCTTCGACCTCACCGACGGAATCTTCTGCTGCTCGATGGCGGCACTACGGCATGGGAACAATCCGGACTGCCCGTCGTGCGGTCGGCATCCAGCCGATGGTCCATCGAACGCCAAGTCCGTTTGACTGCAGGGTTGCTCGTCCTTACCGGCTCGCTGCTGACCGTTCTGGGGCTCGGTTCGTGGGTCTATCTTTCGCTGCTTATCGGTGCTGGGCTGACCTTTGCCGGACTTACCGGATTTTGCGGTATGGCCTCCCTGTTTGGACTGATGCCCTGGAACAAACCCGCTAAAATGAAGGAACAGCCTCAAATGGAGGCGGCTCAATTATGATTCTCGAACGGTTCTACGATCGAAGCCTCGCACAAGCCAGTTACCTCGTTGGGTGCGCCGCGACGGGCGAAGCGGTCGTTATCGACCCCAATCGCGACGTAGAAACGTACCTGGAGTTCGCCGCGAACGAGGGTTTGAACATTGTTGCCGTAACCGAAACCCACATTCACGCCGACTATCTGTCGGGCAGCCTGGAGTTGGCGGACCGCACGGGCGCCAAGCTCTATGTTTCGGACGAAGGAGACGTCGACTGGAAGTATGCCTTCGCGGGCCGTCCCAACGTGGTCCTGCTCAAAGATGGAGACTCCATCCAGGTTGGCAATGTGCGCTTGGACGTGATCCACACGCCAGGCCATACCCCTGAGCACATCGCGTTCGCCCTCATAGACGAGCCGGTTTCGTCCGAGCCACTTGGGGTCTTCACAGGAGATTTCATCTTCGTCGGCGATGTGGGGCGTCCGGACCTCCTCGAGCGTGCCGCCGGCTATCAGGGCACGATGGAGCGTGGCGCGGCAACGCTTTTCGAGTCCCTTCAGAAGTTCAAGACCCGGTTTGGGGACAATGCCCTCATCTGGCCAGCGCATGGGTCGGGAAGCGCTTGCGGAAAGAGCCTCGGTGGAGTGCCGGTCAGCACCTTGGGCTATGAGAAACTGTCGAATTGGGCCATTCGAGCCTCAGATTCGCAGAGCTTTGTCGAAGAGGTGCTGGAAGGGCAGCCCGAACCGCCTGTCTACTTCAAGGAGATGAAGCGGATGAACAAGGTGGGGCCGGCGCTCCGCGGAGGGATTCCTCAGCCTCCTCGGATGGCCGGCAGCTGCGTGAACCAGATTCTCGCCGAGCGGCGCATGACCTTGCTGGACGTGCGGCCAGCCGGAGAAGCCGCGGTCGAGCTCATCCCAGGTTCGGTGAACATCCCGGTCGGACGAGACCTGACGAATTGGGCTGGCTGGCTAGTGCCATACAACAAACCGATCGTCCTCCTGGCCGAGGATCAATCGGCCGCGAATGAGTCCGCTCGACTGCTGTCCCTCATCGGCCTCGACGATGTGCAGGGCTGGTTGGGATTGGATAGCCTGCGGGAGTTCGGTTCACCCGTTCAAGTGGCTCAAATCGCAACCATGGACGCCTTTAGGGCCCACCAGGACGGCGCAGTGCAGTTGCTCGACGTGCGGAGCCGTAGGGAATACGCCGAAGGCCATGCGCCCGGAGTAACCCACATCCCGCTAGGCGAATTGGCTGATCGCCGAAGCGAGTTACCTGCAGACCGGCCGATCATCGTTCATTGTGAAAGTGGAGTTCGCTCGCCGATGGCCGCAGCCCTGCTCATCTCGCTCGGCTTTGAAGACGTCGCCAATATGACGCTTGGGTTCAGCGACTATGAGCGATTGGGGCTTCCGGTTGAATCCGGAGCTGAGATTCGAGAGTCTGCCGCGACGCGCTAGTGGCCGCTGCTCGCCCAGAGTCCAAACTTCAGGGATCGCGCTTCGGCTTCTGCTGCCTGAAATTCCTTGAGGTACCTGCCCTTATATCGGGGATCCAATTTGGCCCAGCCCGATTCGAGCATGGCCACGTTTAGGTTCTTTCCCCAAGCCCAGGCGTAGACGAGAGCGTCGCCGCGATAGGATGGTACGTTGGGCTCATAGTCGATTGCGACCTGCGCGTGATCCCCAAGAATCGTGTCGAGTTCCAGCTTGGAGCCGCTGTAGCCCGATTCGCCTGCCTGAGGAACCCACAGCCCATCGAGCCGAACGGCATGCGTGCGCTTGCGGTACCCGCCCAAATAGAACCGCGCTCCAGTGTCGACGCCCATCGAATACTCGTAGCCGCGAAAGACCGGCGGGTAGTCGATCGCCCTTTGAGGCTGCTTTTGAAGGCCAAGCATCGCGCAGAGAAATAGGCTGGTCAATCCCATGATCTAGCTTACGCCTCTGGAGTGTCCAAGTTGCGCTCCTAGGCTCCGGGCTCAGGCCCCTCGCAGTGCGGGAAACTGACCCGGAAGATGCTCCCGCGCCCGATTTCGCTGTCGATCGAGACCTTGGCATTGTGCGTCGCGGCAAGTTCGAGCACGATCTTGGTACCCCAGCCTGAGCCGGTGTTCTTGCTCCAGACGCTTCGCGCGTTTCCGCTCAAGATGCGTTCGGCCGTCTCCTGCGACATGCCGAGTCCGTGGTCTTCGACTTCCACATTATGCCAACCGTCGCGATAGAAATATCGAACGGTCACCTGGTCGTAAATGGCGTCTTCATCTTCGCCGCTCTTCCACTCTTCGGGCACTGCCTCGATCGCGGCCTTGATCGCATTGCTGACAAGGTTCTGGACGATGCGGAAAAGATACATTTCATCGTGATAGAGGGGCGGCGCGTCTTGCTGAATGTCGTAATTGAGCGCAATGCCGCTCTTGCGGGCCTCAGACTCTAGGTAGGCAGCGCTCAATTCAATCGTGCCGGCAAGCGGAGCGAGTTTCTTGGCAGGCTGGAGCGGTTTGCCGGCGCTGAGGTCGCTCATCAACGTGGAATATCGCTTGACGCGATCGATCGAGAGGTTCAACTCATCGAACATGGCCTCGATGGTCTCGACAAACTCCTCCGTCGTTTTATCGTGCGTCTCGCGCGCATGCTTTCGGAGATGATTGAGGGTCTGATCGGAGAAGCTAACGTTCGCCTCGAGTGCGAACGCGAGGTTCTTGATGTCGTGCGCCACCTTACCCATGCCGAGAAGCTGAGAAGATCGGGTGGATTCATCCAGGAGCCGCGAATTGAGGTACGCCATGGTCGAAATGGCTGAGACGGTGTCGAGGACGGTCGCGTCGTCATTATCGAACTTGCCACTCTTCTTGTTTATGAGCTGCACGACCCCGATCGGCTGTTCGCCCTCCATCATCAAGGGCACGGTGATCATCGTGCTCACGAATACGCCAGTGGCCTTTTCTATCTTGGACCGGTCGGATTCCTTGGACTCCTCGAAATGGCTGATCTCTGTTTTTCGGGTTTGGAAGACGCGCCCGGCCACACCGAAGTCGTCAGGGATATCAGGGAAGGGCATCTTCTCGGCTACATTCTCCGGCAAAACATGCCGGAAGACCAGTCGATTCGTGTCCGGGTCGTGAAGGTAGATCGTGCCTCCAGATGCACCCACCGCATCGACGCAGATCGCCAAGACGTCATTGAGCACCGCGTCGAACCTGTCGCTGCTGGCGAGCTTTCGAGCGGATACATGGATCGCCTGAAGAAGCGGTGTCTTATCGGGCATGACGCTCTCGAGCCGCAGGGCCTCCATAACTCCTTATTGGACGAACGAGGACTGCTTTCGAACCAGAATTCTACCTATTCGGCTCCCCCAGCCGAAAAAATGAGCCGTCTCAGCCGCCCACGACGATCTTGCCGACGTTGATGTGGCCCCAGCCGCCGGTCGCCTGATCGACGATCCGGACGCGGAGCATTTGACCGACGTACGGTGTCAGATCCCATTCGACCGCCTCCATGCGTTCGCGGTCTTTGCCCCGTGCAATGAGCAGTGGCTCGCCATGCGCGCTGATTAGTTCGACATAGGTGTCCTTGCCCGAGCCGCCACCGACCATGAGCGTCATCTTATTACCGGTCGACATAAAGAGCGGGGAAGTGATCGAGCCCGTGTAACGGTCGTCATATCCGCCTTTGCCGTCTTCGCACGTGCCGATAAACGGCTTGCCGCCATTGTTGAAGTCGAATCGGTCGCTATGGGTGGGAAGCTCCGGGAAGTCTCCGGTCGAGCGCCACCCTGCTGGAAGTGTCCAGCCATCAAACTCGAATGTAGGGTCGACTCGCACTGCGAACTCTGGAGAGGCGATCGGCTGCCCTCCGAAAGTCCCTTTGAAGCCGATGAGCCCTCCACGAATGGCCTTCGGATCGACGGTTGCCTCGAAGCCTCGCGATCCAAGCTTGGCATCGATCGATCGTCCTCCATCTACCAGGAACGTCCCCTTGAATTCCTTCGCGGGCCCGGTCCAGGATGGGACGGCTACCAGCGTGAGCTTTCCGTCTTCCCAAACAGGGTCGATTCGACGGATTTGAAGCGGGGCTTCCGCCGCAACGGTCTGCGAAGGTTTGCCTGAAGCGAACTTGACCTCGACGCTCTGATCGCCGGTCCAGGGGACGAAGAACGTAGACATCGTCGCGGTGACCTTCGAACCGTTGTCGTTCGTGGTCACGCCATCGATCCCAACGGCCCAGCCGTGCTTGTCGTCGACATACACGCCTCCGTATTTGGCAAGCGCATAGGCCATCGATGCTAATCCGGAGCCTTCGCCCCAATCAAAGCCGGTGCGGCCGTTCTGCTGATCGGTGCCTCCGTGGCCGTTGTTCTCGGGTTCGAGCCCATAAGGGTAATTCGGGTCTGGATAGATGTCGTTCCCGATATGGAGGGGATGGTTGATGAGGGTGAGCGCCGCCCGAGTGGCGGCGATCCCTCGCTCGAAGAGGTCCTTTCGCCCGAGTTCGGAGCCGAAGTCCATAAGGGTGCATCCAAACTGGGCCTGACGAGCATCGTTGTATTCGCCGTCTGAATTCTGAACGCCAAACCCGCCATAGGTATATGCCACCTGCCGGTAGCTGATCGGCCAGACATTCTGATACAGCATCATCATGTTGAGCGCCTTCAGCGCACCTTCCATGTATTCAGGTTTCTGCGTCGCGTGGTTGGCGGCGCGAAGCGCTTCCGCGGTCCACTGCATGCAAAGCGTGTTTTGTGGAGGCTGCAGCGTGTGTGCGTCGTGCATGCTTTCGTCATCGACCTTGCCGTCGGCCTTGCACTCCTTTGGAGAACAAGAGAAGAAGGTTTCGAAGTCGTAATAGCGCTGCTGATCGACCACTTCCTTCATCAAGAAGTTGCTCGCCTTAATCGCCGAATCGCGATAGGGAAGGGGCCGTCCGGTATCGAGTTTCTGATCGAGTTCGAAAAGGAACCATGCCGGAAGCGAGGATTGCGCCGAATGATCCAGCACGGCCACCGGGGCCAGCTTCTTATCCAGCCATGAAGGGTATGAGCCGTCAGAGTTCTGCATGCGTACCATCAGATCGCCCATCTCC
Source organism: Fimbriimonadaceae bacterium (assembly GCA_041911835.1). Classification (GTDB taxonomy): domain Bacteria; phylum Armatimonadota; class Fimbriimonadia; order Fimbriimonadales; family Fimbriimonadaceae; genus JAYROD01. The sequence continues at coordinate 8,206 of JAYROD010000309.1, forward strand.
CGACACTGCTTGAGGATCTCGTCTTTGCGGGGGCAGTCGGGGAACTCCAGCCACTTGAGCATCCAGATTCCCTTCCAAGCCATGCTCGGTAGGTCGTAATAGCAGTCCTTAGTGGGCATGATGAGACATCCGCGCCACTTGTTCTCTCTGCCGAGGTACGTCGTTGGCACAGCCCCCCGATCCATCGGGGCCGCGAGCGCCAGGTTGAGCATTTTCTCCGACTTCTCCTTCAGCTCTCGATCTGCCCCTCGTTCCGCCCACCAACGCATTCCCCAGGCCGACCGGAGCTGATTGAACCAGCACTGCCAGCTCACCCAGCCTTCGGTGAAGCCCCATCCTGCCGGAATCCAACCGACCTCCGCATCTTCGGGCGGATCGGCCCGATGTCCCGACTCGGCCTCCGTTTCCTTCTGAGCTGCGTTCGGTTTGTCGAGGTCCCGCTCGCTCCAGCCGAGCTTGTTCTCGCCGTATTGCTCCTTCATGACAGCTGGATAGCACGCACCCGCATAGCCGGAGAACGGCATTGCCTGGGGCAGCACTTTCTTGAAATTTGCCGAGCCGTATCGCTCCCAAAGATAATCATTCGCGGTTTCGTAGGCCGCATGGGGCTTGGCCTGCGCATCAACTCGGAGCTGCATCTTCAGGTCGAGTTCTTGAGGCACTCTCCGCACCATGCTGGAGTCCGTCGTGAAGTTGACATGACCACTGAGCTGGTGGTTGCAGTATCCATAGCTGAGCAACGTCGACCCATTGACGCCGCTCGCCGCATCCAAATCAATGATCGTTGGAATCGGTCGATTTGCTGCCAGGGAATCTAAGTCGGGCATGAGAAGCGCTGCCAGATTCCCGCGCTGAGCCATCACGACGGGCGCCCGGAAGAAGTGGTCCCCGATCACGTTTCCAGGGTGCTTTCGCAGACCTGGAGCGAACGTCGTGTCGGGCCGCACAGCGGACCCATCGGGCGCGAAGGCATAGCTGTCCAAAAAATACTGGATCATCGGCTTCGGGTCGGCAAACTGCACTCGAGTCTCGATCTCGAACACATTGCCGGTCTCCGGTACATGAATGCGCTTTTCGAATGCGCCATCGGAGGATTTCCGCGTGAGTACGATGTCATGGCCGCCTCCCGACGCCAGCTTCTGATAACCGTCGAATCGAAACGTCGGCGAGGTCGTGAACAGCGCCGACGAGCCGTGCGAAAGAGCCGACACGCGGTCGGTGGGTGCCTGAGGCTTTGCTGCGGGATGCGTCGGCGACACGAGCACGAGACGCATCTTTCCCTGCCCATCACGCGCGTAAAACTCTTCCAGATATTCGCCGTTAGCGCGGACGATGCGCAGCCCCGCGTCGCGTCCGAAGAGTTCCGTAATAGGTTCGAGCTGCCCTTGGCCGATGCCGAATGCCATGATGAGCCACATGATTTTCATTCTGACGGAAGTCTCTAAACGCCTGTCACAAACTTGGGCACACGGCAATTTGCCTGCTACGGCATAATGAGTTCCATGCGCGCGCTTAGATCCGTCTCCTTGCTTCTTTTCGCCGGCGTTGTGTCGTTCTCCTCCGCCCAAGGCGATCCGCAGACCGTGAAGCGGATCATTGACTGCGGCAAGAACTACAACAACGTGATGGAGCTTCTCACCCATCTCTGCATGGATATCGGCCCACGCACGACCGGAACCCCCGAGTGCCAGATTGCCTGCGAATGGACGATGCACAAGTTCAAACAGTACGGCATGCAGAACGTGCATCTGGAGAAGTGGGGCGAGTTTCCAGTCCTATTTACACGCGGCGGAGTCATGACGGCCAAGATGGTCGCACCTTTCGAAAAGGAACTGATCTTCAGCAGCAACGATTGGACGCCAGGCACCAATGGACCTCGCCGAGGATCGGTGGTCGCGCAGCCCACCAATCAGGCCGAACTCGACGCCCTTGGAGCGAAGCTCAAGAATGCCTGGGTTCTCATGAAGGATCCCGTATTCATGCGTGGAGACCGAGGCGTCAAGCTTTCAGAGATCGACGAACAGATGAATTCCATGGGAATCGCGGGACGCGTCTATGTGAGCCGCGATGACGATCTTGTTTGGACCCACGGCGACCCGAACGTCGCTTGGAACAACCTCCCGAAGATCCCCAGCATCATGATTACGGGAAGGGAGGGCCGGATGATCCGGTTACAAATGGAAACCGGGCACCCTGTCGAACTCGAAATCAACCTCGGCAACCGATTCATCAACAAGCCGGTTCCGTTGTATAACGTGATCGCCGAGATCCCCGGTACCGAAAAGCCTGATGAGGTCGTGATTGTCAGCGGACATCTCGATAGCTGGAATGGTCCCGGTTCCCAAGGAGCGCAGGACAATGGGACGGGCTCGATGGTCACGCTGGAGGCGGCCCGTCTGCTCATCAAGGCCAACGCCCAACCGAAGCGCACAATCCGATTTATCCTTTGGACAGGTGAAGAACAAGGGCTGCTCGGATCCAGGCAGTACGTCAAAGATCACTGGCTCCAGCGAGACAAGATCAGCGCAGTGTTTGTTGACGACGGCGGAACGAATTACGAAGGCGGGTATGGCGTGCTTGCATCACAGAAGCCGATGATCGAAGAAGCGATGAAACCGATGATCGCCGCCTTTCCAGAATTCCCGCTGCGCCTCGACGTCGTCCCCGCGCTCTCTGGAGGAGGCAGCGACCACGATTCGTTCATTCGGGCCGGCGTGCCGGGCCTTGACACTTACGAAAGCGGCAAGAGCGACTATCGGCTGGTTTGGCACACGCAGAACGACCGACTGGAAACGGTAATCCCCGAATATCTCATCCAGTCTTCGACCAATGCCGCAGTTGTCGCGTACAACCTGGCTTGCGCCAAGACTCTGCTTCCCAGAAAATAGGCCGCTCGGCTACTCTCGGGATACGGGCTTCCACGACGTGGCGTGGCGATGGTTCCAGTTGGAGACCTCGCCTCCAGCCCGGCAGACATCGAGCTTGTGGAAGTCGAGCTCGGCGACAGCGATCCCTTCTTGGTTCAACGGCGTCTCCACCACGATCTCTTCGAGGGCGAATGGTTCGGCGCTCGGTGAAATGACCGCCGCTGACCCTTGGCTGTCGGGGATCGGTTCGAGCCCGATGCCGCCGACAAGGGAGCTCTGAACGACGAAAATCTGATTCTCGATCGAGCGCGCAAGGCAACTCCACCGCACGCGCTGAAATCCGTGGCGCGATTCGGTCCACGAGGGAACCGCCAACACAAGGACGCCCGCCTCTGAAATGGCCCTCGCAGCTTCTGGGAACTCCGAGTCATAGCAGATGGCCACGCCGAGTTCTCCCTCGATCGCGAGTTCGCCAGAACCAGGCGTCAGTTTCCACGAGTCTCGTTCGTATCCCGTGAGCTGATTCTTGATTGTCATCCGCAAGGGAAGTCCGGGCACGGCGATCGGGCAAGCGTTAACGATCCCACCCGAAGTCTTCTTGAAATGGGTGCCTCCGACTATCGTCATGCCATGAGTCTCAGACAACTCGCTCCACCCCGCCTCGATCTGATCGGCAAACGGCGCGAGAACATGAGGTGCATCGAATTCGTGGGAGGCCGGAAAGAGCGAGAGCATTTCGAGCACATGAAGTTCGGGGAAGACAGCGAGTTGTGCGCCCTGATCGGCGGCCCTTCGAACGAGCTCCTCCATGTGATTGAAGTAGGCTCGCTCTGAATCGATTGAACGTATTTTCCAGCAAATCGCTGCGGCGCAGAGCTTCAAGGCAACCACTCCAAGATCGCAGCAGCGTCGCCGGACTCACTGTCGCACATAAAACGTTCTGCGACACCTAGGCACGTCAAGCCATAGCGGAGGAGCGGAGTCAGCGTCCGATCTTCAAGTTCGCCGTTGACGACCCGTTGAACGTATTCAGCCGGATTCGACACATTTGAAGCGGCGAAGTCGGGAATGCGGCTCGCCGTGCCGTACCGTTTAAGCTCCAAATCGCTCACGGCCGCAAATCGAAGCCCATAGAACGCACGCCCGATGCCCTGCATCCTGGCCTTGGGAGCGACGCTGATGTCGAGTCCGAAGAGCGTCGTTCCGGAGTCGTCATGGCGCTCCAGGAACGGTCCGCCAACGGTATCCTCCCAGGTCTTGTGCTCCCTCCAAGCCTGTTCCGCTAGGATGCAGTTGCTGCAGCTTCCCACGATCCTCCCTTCCGCTTCGGCCACGAATTGGAGCGCCGGGCAGACCGACAGGTGGCGGGCCAGATGCTCCGGCCCCCACAGGAGCCCAGGGTCGAAAGGATGCGGGAACGCCTCCAACTGTAGCGCGACGACCTCCGGAATATCGCGTGGGCGCATCGTGCGCACCTGGAATATGAACTCCGAAGCCATTCAACATAGTCTGGCCCACATCGCGCCACATGCGCCAAAGCAGGATTCTGGTCCGTCCTCTACGAATACAATTACAGCATTCTTTTGCCTTCGAGGAGCATTCATATGAACCACCGCCTTATCGCTGGCGCCTGCGCCGCGCTTGCCTTCGGGTTTGCCAATGCCCAAGGCGACCCGGCCGTCAATCAGCGCATCATCGAAATTGGAACCAAAGAAAATCACATCATGGAGACCCTCGACTATCTGACCCATCACATCGGGTCCAGATTAACGAGCTCCACGAACCTCGCCCACGCCATCGGCTGGACTCAGGATCAGTTCACCGCCTACGGTTGTTCGAACGTGCATACCGAACAATGGGGGCAGTGGCCGGTTGGATTTAACCGCGGCGCCCGACAATCGGGCAAGATGATCGCCCCTTGGAAACTCGATTTCGAGTTCACCTCTCCGGCATGGTCGCCAGGAACCTCCGGTCCCCTTCGCGGTCCGGCGGTCATGGCGCCGACCTCGATGGAAGAATTCGAGAAGGTCAAGGGCAAGCTTGCGGGCGCATGGGTCATCAACCAGCCCGGCGCAGCCGGCGGTGGCCGACCTGGCGGAGGCGCAGCCGCGCAGCCTTCCGAACTTGATCAGGCCATTAACGACGCGGGCATCCTCGGCAGGGTGACCGGATCGCGCAACGAGCTTGTGCTGACGAGCGGCAATTACCGAATCGAGTGGGACAAGCTCCCGACCGTTCGGCGCGTGACGATCCGCAAGAGCGATATGGACTCCATCCTCTTGGCGATGAAAGCCAACCGCCCGGTCGAACTCGAATTCGACATGGAGCAATATTTCACCAAAGGTCCACGTCGCAATTCGATCGTCGTCGCGGAAATTCCCGGCACCGAGAAGCCGGAGGAGTGCGTCATCGTGAGCGGCCACCTCGAT
>JAYROD010000310.1:0-2006 GCA_041911835.1 Fimbriimonadaceae bacterium
GAGCGGCTCATAGGGGGGCTTCGGGAGGCTCCCGTCGTCGGGCATCGGCGCGCGTTTGGGGCCAAGGGCGCCCATGTGGAGCCAAAGTGTCGCGCTGCCGGGGCCGCCATTAAACGCGAACGTAACCGGTCGATTTCGCGGGTCCACGCCATCCTGCAGATAACTTGCGCAGAACATTCGCACTTCGATCTCGCCGGTGTCGTTGCGCAGCGGGATTTGCTCGGCATAGGCCGTATAGGCGATCGGCTTTCCGTGCAGCGTGATCGTGTGCTGGGACACCTTGGTTTCCAGTTCCGTCATGATGCTCGATGGCGCGGAGGAATCGGTTGGCGGAGATGTGCGGCCCGGAGGCTGTGTTCTTTGGCCTTGCTGCGGATTGAAAGGCGGCTGGGCGAGAATGCTGCCACCCAAAAGTGCGAGCGCAACGAGTACGAGTTTCATCCCGCCCAGATTACCGAATCGTTTCAGCGATGTCCCCCGGTAGGTGTATCCTGCATTGGCGATGGAAGCCGCTACCGATCGTAAGACCCCCTGGTATCGAATCTTGTATGTCCAGGTCCTGATTGGGGTGGCCCTGGGAATAATCGTCGCCGCTATAGACCCTGAGCTCGGAAAGAACCTGAAGCCGCTCGGGGACGGCTTTGTGAAGCTCATCAAGATGATGATCGCACCGATCATCTTTTGCACGGTTGTGCATGGCATTGCCTCGATGGGCGACTTGAAGAAGCTGGGTCGGATCGGCGCCAAAACGCTCATCTATTTCGAAGTCGTTTCGACCTTGGCGCTCATCATCGGGCTCATTGTCGTCAACGTTTTGAAGCCGGGCGTAGGATTCACACCGGCCGGCCAATCGTTTCACGCTGCTGCCAAGGTGGTCGAAGCGAGCCAGGGCTACGTCGACAAGGCCCACGCCCTTAGCACGACCGACTTTATCATGAAGATCATCCCGGACACATTTTTTGGCGGACTGCTATCCGGTGATCTGCTTCAAGTGCTCTTCGTGTCGATCCTCGCGGCCTTCGCGATATGCGGTCTTGGCGCACGCGGCGAACCTATTCTCAAGGTCGTCGACCAGGCCACCGAAGTTTTCTTCGGAGTAATGCGCATCTTGGTTCGCCTGGCGCCGATCGGCGCGTTCGGAGCGATGGCGTTCACGATAGGAAGCTTCGGGTTTGAAGCGCTTGGACGGTTAGGGCTTTTGATGGCGGGGTTCTACATCACGGCGATCGTATTCGTCGTGTTCGTCTTGGGCGGCATCGCGCGTTATTGGGGATTCTCGGTCTTTCGGTTTATCGCTTACATCAAAGACGAACTCTTGCTCGTTCTGGGTACGAGTTCCTCAGAAACAGCGCTTCCCGGAATGATTGAAAAGATGCAGCGGCTCGGATGCGCTCGCTCGACCGTCGGGCTCGTCATACCGACTGGTTACAGCTTCAATCTCGACGGCACCAATATATACATGGCGATGGCAGCGATCTTCCTGGCGCAGGCCACCAACACACCACTCGATCTCTCACACCAGATCGGTCTCCTTTTGATCGCGATGATCACCTCAAAGGGGGCCAGTGGCGTCACCGGGGCAGGCTTCATTACGCTTGCAGCGACCCTCCAAGCGGCGCCCGGCATACCACTTGAGTCCTTGGCGATCCTCGTGGGAATCGATCGATTCATGAGCGAGTGCCGCGCTCTGACGAATATCGTCGGGAACGGGGTGGCAACCGTTGTGATCAGTCGGTGGGAAAAGGAAGTGACGCCGGAGATCCTCGATTCGAACTTGAAGGCACTCACTGCGTCGATAGCCGATGGCTCCACCTAGGGCGAGCGCAAAGCTGCTTCTCGTTGCGCGAGGTAGCCCCGCCAGTCCCACTGGACCGGGTCGTCGCAGACTCGAATCGGCTGGGCTGAGAAGACTCGATTGGAAAGCTCCTCGAGCCTTGTTTGGACCATACCGTGCGATCGGAATCCTCTATCGTCGTAGGACCTGGTTCTGCAGCAGGACGCGCACA
>JAYROD010000311.1:0-4674 GCA_041911835.1 Fimbriimonadaceae bacterium
CTGCCCCGACGGCAGCGCCCAAAGATGCGGCCAAGACACAGAAAGATTCATCGAAAAAAGGAGCCAAACCAGTGAGTGACACACCAGCAACCCCACAACCGGTTCCTGCCGCAGCCACCACGAGCCCGGCCGCGACAACGGCAGCCCCGGCGACTCCGGCAGCAGCACCCGCACCGGCTGAACCGGCGCAGATCACCATCGACGAATTCTTCAAAATTCAGCTCAAGACCGCCAGGGTCATCAGCGCGGAACGCGTCCCGAAGTCGGAGAAGCTGTTGAAGCTGCAAGTCTCGCTCGGCACGGAGCAGCGGCAGATCGTGGCGGGCATCGGCAAGAAGTACGAGCCGGAAGCGCTCGTCGGCAAGATGATCGTCATCGTCGCGAATCTGAAACCGGCGAAGCTGATGGGCATCGAATCGCAGGGCATGGTCCTGGCCGCCGGCGACAGCGAAGTGCGTGGTCTCGCGACCATTCTGGAAGAAGTGGAACCAGGCACCAAGGTGAAATGAACCGGGCGGGTATCAGCCTCCGCTTGCTTGCCCTCTCGCTCCTCCTGATGCCCCTGCCCTGCCTCGCGCTCCCCGCGCAAAACGAGGCGCCTCCCGACCTGCATCTGAACGATCCGAAACCCACCACTATCCTCGTGCGCGTCGTCGCCCACGGCTCGATGGTGCTGGGGAAAGACGTCGGCGGCGCGCGCGTCACCATCACAGACGTCGCGACTGGCCAGATCCTCGCCACCGGTATCCAGCAGGGCGACGCCGGCGATCAGAACCAGATCATGCGCACCCCGCGCCTGATGGAAGAAGCCCACTACAGCAGCCGCCCCGCCGCCGTCTTCACGGCGACTCTCGACTTAGTCACGCCAACCCTGGTGGAGATTTCCGCCGAAGGACCGCTCGCCTTTCCTGCCGCCGCGCAACGAATCTCCACGCGAGTCTGGCTGATCCCCGGCCATGACCTCACCAGCGACGGCATCGTCCTTACTCTCTATGGCTACATCGTGCAGATCGAACATCCGAAATCCGGCGGCACAGGTCTGATCGCAAAGGACGACGTCATGCTCCGGGCCTCGATCCGCACTCTGTCAGGAGCCCTGGTCCGCCCGCACAGCGATTGGGACTCGCGCAAAGTGCATATCTACGGCGAGTTGCTCATCGGCACGAAGGTGATGGAGCGGTTGCAGATGTTCTACAGCGGCGACAAAGCCAGCTTCGAAGCGCCCTTCTTCGTCCCGCTCCCCAAAGACGCCCCGGACGGCATCACCCTCCGCGTCGTCGCCGCCGATCCCTCCAGCGGGAACTTCGGCGTAGCCGAAGCCAAGTATCCCGTTCTGAGCGAACGACTGCCCCCGAAACCGGCGAGATAGCACGACTCCGGCGCCTACGGAGCTAAGCCCCGATGACATCAGCGGACATCTTGGCTATACTTTCCTTATCGTAGCCGGAAGGGAGGGCATAGTGGACTACCAACAGTACATCGTACGTGACCCACAGGTATGCGGCGGTGAGCCGGTGGTAAAAGGCACACGCGTCACAGTCCGCACCATTCTGGCGAGCTTGGCCGAAGGAGACAGCACTCAGGAACTGCTCCAGGACTTCCCGACATTGAAGGAAGAAGATATCCGGGCCGTCGTTGCATTCGCGGCAGCTTCGGCAGAAGAAGACCTCCCGCTTCAGAGTGTGCCCGACATTTCGTGAACATCAAACTGGACGAAAACCTCCCCGTCCGCCTGATCCGCTTCCTCAGCGACCTCGGGCACAATGTGGACACCGTCCCCCAGGAAGGGTTGGCCGGCTTTGACGATTCAACCGGGTGGCACGCCGCCCAGCAATCGGGACGGTTTTTTATCACTCAAGATCTCGACTTCTCCGATATCCGCCGCTATGCCCCCGGGAGCCATCACGGGCTGATGCTGCTGCGCCTGCGCGATCCAAGCCGGCGCGCACTCGCACACCGAATCCAAGCTGTGTTTGGAATGGACGAGGCTCAAGGATGGGGTCGCTGCTTTGTCGTGGTGACAGACCGGAAGATTCGCATACGCCGCCCTCCGCAGCCTCGCTGATCCCGAAGGAGCAAGGATATCATCCTGAGGCTACCACCGAAGAGGTCATCGCCATGAAGCCAATCATCCTGCTCGCGGTCTTGTGCGTGTTCATTGCCGGGCCTGTGCTCGCGGAAGAGCAGCATCAGCATCGGCGTCCGGACGACATCAAGCAATATCTGGAGCATCTCGACAGTACAGAGCGGGATCGCTATCAGAAACCCTCCGAGGTGATCGAGGCGCTCAAATTGAAACCGGGCATGGCCGTCGCCGATCTCGGCTCCGGGTCAGGCTATTTCACACGCCGCTTCATCGAAGCCGTGACCGAGACCGGAATGGTCTATGCCGTGGATGTCGAACCGGAGATGCTCGCTTACGCCAAAGAGAGCGTCATCCACATGCACGTCGGCTACTCAGCGGAGTTCATTCTCGCCCAGCCGGACAATCCCAAACTGCCGTTCGAATCCGTCGATCTCCTCTTCGTCTGCAACACGATCCATCATCTGGAAGATCGGGCGACATACTTCCGCAACCTTAAATCATCCCTCAAACCCGGCGCGCGCATCGCCATTATCGACTTCTACCCCGACGACCGCTCCGGCGACCTGGGCTTTCCCAAACACCACCTCGTCCCGAGAGACACAGTCATCGCTGAAATGACCGAGACCGGATACCAGCTCGCCCGCGAGCATAGTTTTCTACCGAAACAATACTTTCTGGAATTCACTCCTCGGTAGTTAGGAAGAAGCACACTAGATTGCTTAAATATGAGCGACAGGGTTCGCTGAAAATCTTCACTTATGTAGCGGAAAGACTCACCTACCGGAACGGCCTCAGCACACGCCTAAGACGCAAGCATTTAGAAAAAGACTTGTATCAGCGGCTACGAGATTTTGCCATCGCGCTTATCGATAGCTTGTCGTTTGCTTTCTGGCAACTGTCCATACAGCTCCTCAACATGCTTGGGGTTCGAGATCATTTGTTCAGCGATGATATTCACCAGCTTGAACAGTTTTACGGTTGTGGTGCGGTCATCCTTCAAATCTAACGTCCCCGGATGGACAGCTTCGTTTCCGATCACACGGACTGCATCCAAAGCCTTTTGGACCATTGGGCTCAACCCTTTTTGCACAAGGCTCGCGATATCCTCGTCGATATTCCTGCCCTTCTCTCCCAGAAAAGCACAGAGCTTTTGGATGGCGAGGCGCAGCAACGCCGCCGCACCTCTTGGCGATTCATGTTCGATTCGTCCAGCTTCCTCGTAGTCTTGGAGTACTTCCTGCGGAAGGTCAATATTTGCTGGTGGGGCCGCAATCGCAGCTGGATACACTAAATTGTCACGCACCCAAACCGCGTATTTCCTGCAGTTGTAGCACTCACTTAAGAACACATTATGTACATCTTTGTTGATGTATCTACCTTGCTTGACATGCTCGAGAAAAATCAGACCGCTTTCCATCTTCTCGATCCACTCGACAAGGCCTTTCTTGCGCTCTTCATCAAATGGAGCTTCTCGCACATTTTGCTTCAATTCCTCCTTGGGAATATTCGGAGTTCTTTGCTCTCCGTCGAGGTAGGCGGCATGCACCCTAAGCCAATGTTGAGTAGTAAATGCGCCGCAATACGGACAGTCAAAGGCGGTCTCGGTGATGGAAGGTGGGGTGCTTTTCGTCGCCATGTGCCGATCTTTCTCGAATATATTCTATTCCGGGGGTCGAAACAAAAGGTCGGGAATCTTTTCAGTTCTGCCTTCTGTCTCAGGACTTATGCGCCTCCATGTAGGCTCTGAGGAGGGCATTGATGCGGGTCTGATAGCCGGGTCCTTTGGCCTTGAACCACTTCACCACTTGTTGATCGAGCCGGATGGTGACGGCGGTCTTTGGCTCAGGCAGCCGGAGAATCGCACGCTTGAAGAAAGCTTTCCCCTGCTCCGGGATATCGGAGGTATCGATGGCCTTGTCTTTGAGCGCATCAATTCTTGCCCAGTTCGTCCGCGACCGCTTCTTGGTAGTATTTTTCTTCACGTCTGTTTGCCTTTCGCGCTGAAATAATCCGAATCAGACCCGGCTTCCGCTCAGTAAACGCGACGGCCATCAACCTCCCGCGAATGAATCCGAATCCGATCTGCCTGGTTTCGCCATAATCTTTCCGTGCGTCGACCCCGACGAGCATGAGACTGCGAAACATCTCCGGGACGTCCAGAAAATCGATGCCGTGCTTGGCAAGATTTGCTTGTCGTTTCGCTTCGTCCCATTCGAATCGCACGGACCTAGTGTACATACAGTCCGTACATACGTCAACAACGCAGACTCATGACGAGGTACAGTTCCGTCAGATCTCCACTGAATGAGACGGAATACTCCCTCGTCACTTGAAAGGATAGATTTTAGACTTGCCGTGGCAACAGTATTACGGCTTGGGCTGAACTTTCCAAATCTCAGTGATCGGTGCGGCATCGGCGCTTGCGCCGGAGTGGGAGAGTCCGTAGAGGTCTTCGATTGTGCGCAGGACGTTGTAGTGGGTGATGTGCTGGTCGTAGCGGCCCGCTTTCACCATGGGGCCGACGAAGAGCGTCACGATCCGGTTGTTCTCTTTCGCGTTATCGTTATCCTCATCCCACGTCACGATCA
>JAYROD010000312.1:0-3459 GCA_041911835.1 Fimbriimonadaceae bacterium
TCTCGGCAGAGTTGAGAACGCTCATGACGAAGTTCTTCTTATCGTCGATCCAGAACTTCACATCCGGCTCGTTTTCCCGGCTATGCACGACGACAAGAGTCTTCCCCTCCATGTGACCGGTCATCGGGTCCGGCGCGGACGAATCGGCTCCAAACATCCACAGATTGAATCCGCTATTGTCTCCGTTCGCAGTTAACATGACTCGGTATTCGAGGCTCATCTTCGTAGTGGAGTAGATGTAGCTCACATCCACCCATTTCCCAGCGAAGGTCCTCCAAGTCAGATCGACGTCCATTTTGATCGAGCCCATAGCATAGGTGCCCTTCCAATGGCCCTCGAACGGCTTCAGCGAGTCGAGAATCGTTGCCTTCTGGTGGGGTGGCGGCGACAAGAGCAGCGCGGCTCCAACGAACACAGAACTGATCAGCGAGGTCATAGTCGCTCCATCATGATGGAGCGATTCGGCCAAAATCAAGCCACTCTTGAGCAGCGCTTCACCAACTTCCCGTTCTTGCCGTTCCGACGGGCTCATGTGTGACGCCGTTCGACCATAATGAGACTATGGGTCAAGCCCGCCTGAAGTGGCTCTGGATCTCGCTTGGCGTCGTCGCCGTCGTCTGCGTCGGGACTATCGTGTTCGTACTCCTTCCGATGTTCGGAGTGGGAGGCAACCAGACCGAGCACGGGTTAGTGGCTTACGACGTCCGCCCAGATGGCAAGCAAATCGTTTTCTCGTCGTCTTCCGGGGATCTCTTCACCCTCGACCTCCAATCCAGAAGCGTTCACCATCTCACGCAATCTAAGGCCTTTGAAACGGACCCTTGTTATTCACCCGACGCACAAACGATTGTGTTCTCAGCAGTCAATGGGTCGAATGGGGCTTCTCTCTTCTCAATGCCGTCTTCTGGTGGAAGCATCCATCCGTTGACGACCGGGCAAGCCGTCAGCGACTCTTCGCCTCACTTTTCTTCGGATGGGAAGTCGCTCGTGTTCATTCGCGCCGCGCGCTATCGGCCTTACAGCATGGGCGGAATGGTTTGGGATGACTACGACGTCTACACCTTAGATTTGGCATCCGATCAGCCTCATCAACTCACGCGAGAGAAATACTACAGCGCCGGTCCGGCAGTTCTGGTCGATGCGGATAGCCATGTCGTATATGCTGCCGAGACCCATGGTGAGGGGTTAGCCTCCCGCCTATTCAGCGTGAGCGTGGACGGCAAGTCTCCGCCCTCTCCCTTCGATCCGCCTCCTCAAGGAGCTGAGGGGTTCGGCGCCTGGGCCTCCGATGTTTCCTATTCACGCGACGGCCGCAAGATGACTTACATCTCTGATCGTGCTAAGCCCTTCGAGTACGACGTGTATGTTGCCGATTCATCTGGCTCAAATGCCCGTGCACTCGGCTTTACCTCGGTGAGCCGCTACAACCAATCACCGAAATTCGCCCCTGACGGAGGAAGCGTCTATGTGCTCGCCGGATTGGAGAGCAATTCTCACTCTCGTCCGATTTTCAGCCTTTACCAGGTCGATCTCGATGGGCATGCAAGCAGGATCGCCGGCAGCGAGCTCTTCACTCACCCCGAGAAATGGAAGGGGGATTGACGGACGGCCGGCAGAAGCCCGTCGGCCGCAACCCGATTGAGCAAACTTCCGCCGATAGAATATGCAGTCCTATGCGCTCCCCGAATTGCTCGCGGCCCTCGCATTTTTCGTGCTTCTTGGAGTTCTCCCTATCGTGGTGGTCTTGCTCCGGCACCAGCGATCGATGGCTGAGTTAGTCCATCGAAACGTCCCGAATGACGCTATGCAACGACTTGCTTCGCTCGAGCGCGAGGTGCGGGAGCTAAAGGCCGAGCGGATCGAGCGGTTGCTGCGAGAAGACAGTCAGAAAGTATTGGGCCGACATTTCCCTTAGGAGCCCCCGATCAAATTCGATTCATTTTTCGCCCCTAGTTTCCTGCTTTACTTGCGTTCAGTGTCCGACAAGCTTCATCATCTCTCGGCAAAATGCCGCTAGATCGGGCGGCCAGCGTGACGTGACCAAATTTGCGTCGACGACCACGTCTCGATCCTCCCAATGGCCCCCTGCGGTCCTCACATCTTCAGGCACGCCGTCTTCCCAGTAGGACGTCAGGCGCCTTCCTTCTACGACCCCCGCAGCAGCAAGCACCCACGGTCCATGGCAAATCGAAGCAACCGGCTTCTTCTGGGCGAAGAACGCCTTGACGATGGCGAGGGCTTTGGGATGATCCCGGACGGTCGCCGGCGCGCCATCCGGGAAGCCCCCCGGAATCAGGAGCAATTCATATCGGCTCGGATCGACCGACTCGAAGGTGATGTCCGGAGTCAACCGGTAGCCATGTTCGCCGCCCATTTGGCCCAAAGTCGGCGCAGCGACATCGACTTGCCAACCAGCCTCGAGCAGACGATATGCAGGAACATAGAGTTCTAGGTCCTCAAATTTGTCTGCGGTGAGGACGATTGCCTTGCGATTGGATTGTTGTTTGGGAAAGTCCATATCGGATCTCTATAGTAAGCGCGGCAGTCCCTAAGCCAGGCTACCCATTGGATCCCAAGGGTCCAAAGGTATCGGCGTTTTCTTAAGCGCCTCGAGTGCCGATTTCGGGACAAACTCGCGCCGAACAACCACCTCGTACATGTATTCGTCAAACCATGCGTCGGTCATGAGGAAGAATCCTTTGACGCCAGCGGTCTCGCTCCAGGAATTCTCGACCCTCCACTTTTTTGGGGCGTCATGAACGTCGAGATCGACCCCCGTAAAAACCATAGCGTGGGTCATCTGCGAATGCCCATACGATAGCCGAGAGGCCTTATCGAAATCGAGCTCGAAGCCGTACACCGACTTGTAATCATAGAGTTTATCGTCCATGACTCCAAGATCACGATCGAGAAACTTTCCAACATCGCAACCGAACCAGACAGATTCACCCGCTTGGAGTTGTCGAACGGCTGCATTCTTGATCGTTTTCAGATCGACGTTTAGATAGGTCACCCTCTCTCCTCCGACGACATTCCCGAGAAACTTGACGGTGTAGGTCTGATTGAATTTGTGCTTTGGGCGAGGATCATTGATGAGGCAGACATACCGATCGAGGTCTACCTTGATATGTCGCTGATAGAATTCTTGCGCCGTGAGCATGCCGTCGCTGTGGAACTGCTTCTCCTTATCTCTCCACTGCCAATCAAACGACTTCGGTGGCTCCCCGAGATGTATGCAGAGCATCCTGTAAATGGTTACCATCGTCTCCTCGCAGATCTTATCTGCCTTAGCGTGGGCCGCTCGCATTTTGCAGGCGGCTGAGCGCAAGAGTGCGGTCATCTGATTAGTCATGTGCATCGTGTTGCTGGAACTCTCAGTCTCGGGCATCACTGACTTTGGGACGAGGCCGTATTTCTTGACGAGGTTGACAAACATGTGCCACTGGCCGCCGTCCTGCA
>JAYROD010000313.1:0-1828 GCA_041911835.1 Fimbriimonadaceae bacterium
GCCACCGATCAGCCGTTTCATAAGTACCTCATCAACCTGAGGCTCGAAAAGGCCAGGCTGATGTTGTCGCAAACGGACTCCCAAGTGGCAGAGATCGCGCGCAACGTCGGATTTGGGAATGCCGCCCACTTCACACGGGCGTTCACCAAGCGCTTCGCGGTGCCCCCATCGTCGCTTCGACCGATCAGAAAATAGTCGATTCTGGCACCCTTACCGGGAGGTTTCCATCTCAATTCGGCCGATAAGACAATTATCGTGCTCTGCGCCCTTCTATTCGCCTACGGCCTCGCCGCTCTGGGGTTTTACACCTGGATGGCGCGCACGGCCCAGGTCGTTCCCGTCCCTCAAGCGAACTCCGTTTCCGTGAACGACCTTCAACTAGTCCCCGGCGGGTTGAACGAGGCGAACGAACGCCTCGCAGCGTAATTTCTCGCCCCCGTTCAATGTAGACTCACCGCATGGCGCAATGGCGCCCATCCCAAATGGCGGTGTATGAAATGGAAGAATTCATCAACGGGCTGGTCGAGAAGACCGGAATCAGCAAAGAGCAGGCCGAAAAGGTCATCGACTTCTTGAAGGAACACGCCGAAGACATCCCCAAGATGATTGGCCAAAATGAATTCCTTCATGGGCTCGCTGAAAAGCTCCCAGGCGGAATCGGGGAAAAGCTCGGGCTTTAACCCCGCCAAATCGTTCGGAAAGGCCGCGACGCTCGTTTGGACGCCGCGGCTGTTTCTTGGGATACCCGTCTCATGCGTGGCGCCAATTCAAAGCTCAGAAGAGGTGGGACCGGCCCAGGTATCCTCGCTTCCATGCGAGCCGAACTCAAGGAGCTATGGCGCTTCCGCGAGTTGATGTTCAGCATGGTCGAGCGCGAGATCAAAATCCGGTACAAGAACAGCTTCCTCGGCTTTCTGTGGTCGCTCGTGAATCCGCTCATCACGGTCCTCGTCATGACGGTCGTATTCAAGTACCTTGTGGGCAATAAGACCCCGAACTTCAGCGCCTACATCCTTGCGGCTTATTTGCCGTTCATGTTCTTCCAGTTTGCCGTGCTCGATTCGTCCCAATCGGTTCTATCGGCGCTGCCCTTCGTCCGGAAGGTCTATTTCCCCAGAGAATCCCTGCCGCTTGCGACGATCATCAGCAACTTCATCCATTTCTTGCTCGCCTTGGTCGTGTTCTTTCTCTACCTGCTGGTGATTTGGATCAGGCACCCGGACGTATCGCCATTCACTTGGAACATCGTTTACCTGCCGGTGCTACTGGTCATCAATCTCATGCTTGCCGCCGGTGTTGGCCTGATTGTCTCGTCGCTGAACGTGTTTTATGAAGACGTCAAATACATCGTCTCGGTCGGTCTCTACCTGATGTTCTTCCTGTGCCCGATCATGTACTTCAGCGAAAACGTCCGCTATTCGGAACAGCTGAAGGGCGGCATCGGAGACTGGGTTTACTTCCTTTACCACCTCAACCCGGTTGCCGAACTCTGTACTGCCTACCGCAAGGTGCTCTTGCCCGCCCAGCAGGTCGACATCAAAGGCACCCTGCACGAAGCCCTCCCGCTCGACTGGCCGATGATCGGTGTTGCGGCTCTTGTTTCGTTCCTCTTCCTGTACTGCGGTTACTCCATGTTCAATCGGCTGAAATGGAAATTTGTCGAGCGCCCATGAGCGAGCCAATCGTCAGCGTCCGGGGCCTGAAGAAACAATTCGTGCTGAGCCACAGTGGCGCTGCGTCGCTCAAGACGCTGCTGCTTTGGTGGAAGAAACGTAGAGTCGAGCAGTTGGTCGCTCTCAAAGACCTCGACCTAGATATTCGACGCGGC
>JAYROD010000314.1:0-6719 GCA_041911835.1 Fimbriimonadaceae bacterium
GACGCCGGGATGTTCAACCCGCTCGGGCGCCAATTCAAAGTGAAAGCCGACGTTCAGCTCGGCTCGATCAAGCCGGAGGACATCAAGATCCAAGCGCTTGTCGGCAAAGTCGGTTCGAACCGAGAGTTGTTCGGCACGGTCGTGCACGATCTGGTGTTGGTCGATGCCCGAGACGGCCATGCGACGTTCGAAGGCGAGTTGGTCATGTCCGAAACGGGACATCGCGGCTACGTCATCCGGGCTGTACCCCAGCATCAAGATCTCACCATCCCCAGCGAGCTCGACCTCGTTTGCTGGGAAGGCGACAGGTAACTACCGGAAGGCCTGGTTGAGCAAATCGGCCAACCGGTATCCGGCAAGCGCGATCCGCCGCTTGGCGACGGCCTGTCCCTTGTCCAAATAGTCCTTGGATGGCACGCCCTTTTCGGGCAGATTGTAAACGACAACCTTTGCCAGGACTTCGCTTTCATTGGCCCAGTCCTTAGGCAGCTTCGCATTGAGTTCTGCAAGCTGGTCGTAGGGAAATTCCTTCTCGATGCTCGCGGCCAAATCTCGGATCTTGGCGGCATCCCCCTCTGAAAGCGGTCGCATCGTCGGTCGAAAGAGGCCGCAGCCGTAATCCCACAACGCATGAAGGTTCTTGATCGGCCGATCGCCCCAGGTCTCGATTGGCGTAATCGCGAAATCGTTGCCTCCACGGTCGCCCTTCGGAAAGGCATCGGTGTCCCGAGCAACGACATGGAGCGGTTGGTGGACGTCGCCGACGAAATGCACGATGTATCGCAGGGCTTGTGCCTTGTCGTCGTCCGAGGCCTTTGGGTCCTCTAGGACACGCGTGAACTTGTCGATAGCCCAAAGCACGTTCTGTTCCTCCGGCTTGATCTGCGACGGCTGGCCGTCGGATCGAAAATGTAGGTTAATGAAATGCCAGTTCCGATCGGCGTCGCTCTTGTAATCGTCTGCATAGCAGCTGACCGTCAGGAAGTTGTCCGTCTTCGCATCGGTGCCGATTTTCACCAGTTGTTCGATCTTCTTCTTCGCAGCCGGCGTCAGTCGCGATTCAGCGATTGCGGCGACCACCATGTGCCCCGTGTCGATCCATGCCCAAGAGAATTGGAGAGCGGCGGCGAAGGCTCCGGCCATGAAGCAGCGAATCCAGATCATAGAACGCATCGGATAATAATACGCTCAGTCTCGCGCACAGTATCCTTTCCTTTCCACCCCGCCGACCGCTTCGCGTAGAATCTCCGAGGAGATGGACGAAGCGGCGCTTTGTGCGGAAGGGCTATGGAAGGCGTTTGGCCCCGTGCACGCGTTGAAGGACGTCTCACTCGAACTTCGTCCCGGCGAGATCCACGCGATTCTCGGGGAGAATGGCGCGGGAAAGTCGACATTGATGAATGTCCTGGCCGGATTCATCTCGCCCGATCAGGGCTCACTCACCTTCGGCGGCGAACCGGTTCCTTTCGGCCAGCCAGCGAAAATCAAGTCGCTCGGTATTGAAATGGTCCACCAACACTTCATGCTCGTCCCGGAGTTTTCCGTCGCCGAAAACTTGGCCTTGGGGCAGCTGCGGTCGCTCGGCGGTTCGCTCGACCTGAAGTCGTCGATCGAGACTCCGTTGCGGCTCGCGCGAGAATTAGGCTGGACCATCGATCCAAATGCAATGACCCGCAGCCTCCCCGTCGGAATGCAGCAGCGAGTCGAGATCCTGAAAGCGCTCAGCGCGGAGGGATCGGTTCTCATTCTCGACGAACCCACTGCCGTCCTCTCGGCCGAAGAGGTCGAGGACCTTTTTCGGGTGCTCAGAAAGCTGCGCGACCGAGGGCAGGCCATTGCGCTCATCGCCCACAAGCTTTCGGAGGTGATGGAGATCGCCGACTGGGTCACCGTCCTGCGCCACGGACGCAAGGTCGCCAGCGCGTCGAAGCAGGGGATGTCGGAACAGAAGCTTGCCCACTGGATGGTCGGGGATCAGCCCGAAGCCATGCCCGCCGAAGCGCCAGTGCGAGGCGCCGAAGCGCTGGAGGTCCAGGATCTCGTCGTGCGGGGAGATCGGGGCGAACCGGCAGTGCAAGGCGTCAGCTTCACGCTCAATCGAGGCGAAATCTTAGGTTTTGGCGGCGTCGACGGCAATGGTCAGATCGAATTGGCGGAAATGTTAGCGAGAGTTCGCTCCCCCGACGCCGGGCAGCTGCTCTGGAACGGCAAGCCGCTCGATCCGCCCGTCCAAATCGCTTACATCCCTCAAGACCGGCAGTCCGACGGGCTGGCGCTTTCCATGTCGATCCTCGACAACCTGCTCATCAAGGGTGTGGAAGAGCAGGAACTCTGGTCGGGACCCCTCGCTCGGCCCGGTCGGATTCGGCGATGGGCGGAGCGGCTCGTGAAGAAATTCAGGATTAAAGTGGGCAGCCCGACAGAGCCCGCCTCCAGTTTGAGCGG
The DNA here is from genome assembly GCA_041911835.1 of Fimbriimonadaceae bacterium. Taxonomy (GTDB): domain Bacteria; phylum Armatimonadota; class Fimbriimonadia; order Fimbriimonadales; family Fimbriimonadaceae; genus JAYROD01. The sequence goes on from JAYROD010000314.1 coordinate 2,446, forward strand.
CGGCAACCAGCAGAAGGTTGTTGTGAGTCGTAACCTGGCCTCCACACCCGACTTGCTGGTCGCCGTCAATCCCACTCGTGGACTCGATCTGCTTGCTACAGAATTCGTCCACGAGCAAACCCGAGAGGCCGCCCGGAACGGGTCCGCCGTCGCGCTCTTTTCGAGTGATCGCGATGAACTCGCAGCGCTCGCCCATCGTACGCTCAACCTGAGTGGAGGCAAGCTCGAATCCGCTCGCCATGCGGAGCCCGCCACTTGAGCAGGCCCTTGTCGGCATTGGTTGTGGGAGGGGGTCTCGTGCTGGCGCTGGTCTTGACGCTGCTGGTGTTCGGGCTGCCGCTTGGCGATTCGATCCGGTTGATTGCCGAGGGTGCATTCGGAAGCGAAGCCGGGTTCGCCCGTACCATCGTCAAGGCCACGCCGCTGCTGTTGACGTCCCTCGGGATCGTCATCGCTTGGCGCGCTGGTATGTACAACATTGGAGGAGAAGGACAATTCATCGTTGGAGGACTTTTCGGAGCAGCCGTCTTCAAGGTCTTCGGTGATTGGCCGCCGGCGCTCCTGAATATCGCCATTCTCGCGGCAACGGCACTTGGAGGCGCCTGTTACGCAGGTTTCGCCGGTTGGCTTCAAATGAGGCGCGGAGTTCAGGTCGTCGTTTCGACGATCCTGATGAACTTCATCGCGCTGCAGCTGCTCGATTGGTCCGTCAACGGTCCACTCCAAGAGGCCAAACACGAACTGCCGCTGACCGATCAGCTGCCGGACGCGGCGATGCTCCTGCGCTTCAACCGTCAGACCGACCTGCATAGCGGCGTCCTGCTCGCGCTCGCCGCCGCGGTCGCCGTTTACGTCTTCCTCTATCTCACGAAAGCGGGGTTCAAGATCAGGCTCGTCGGAGAGAGCGCCCGAGCCGCCCGTGCGGCCCGCATCGAGCCAGGCAAGGTCCAGCTGCAAGCGATGATCCTCTCAGGAGCGCTCTGCGGTCTGGCGGGAGGCGTCGAATACACAGGCATCGCCGGGCAACTGGGCACCGGCTTTTCGCAGCAGTGGGGATTTCTAGCGATTCCCGTAGCGCTGCTTGGCGGTCTTCATCCGATCGGAGCGGTTCTCAGCAGCTTCTATTTCGGCATCCTACTCGCCGGGTCCGAAAACCTGGCGAGATTCTCAAAGACGGGCAGCACGATCGTGTACGTTATCCAGGCCGTGGCCGTGTTCGGGTTCGTTGGATTCGCAAGCTGGATGGCTCGGAAAAGCGGCGGCCCGAAAGCCGAAGCCACCGATCCGCTCGCCCCGCTGGAGGCAGGATGATGGACTGGGCTGCGCTCTTGGTGTTCGCCGCACCCGTCGGATTGGCTGCACTGGGAGAATGCATCAATCAGCGCGCGGGCACCCTCAACATCGGGTTGGAAGGCACAATGCTGGCGGCGGCCTATTTCGGGATGCTCGCGAGCGGTGCATCCGGCTCTCCGTGGTTGGGGATGCTTGTCGGTGTCGCCGTCGGTATCGGCTGTTCTCTTGTCCAGGCGTTTTTCGTACTCAAGCTCGCCGCTGATCAAGTCGTCGTCGGCACGGCAATGAACCTCTTGGCGCTCGGTCTGACCAGCACGCTTTTTCGAGCGAAATATGGTTCGAGCGGCCAGCTTCTCAGCGTCCCTCAAGTCCCGAAATTTCTCGGAATCGATGCGGTGGTCGTCTTCCTACTGGTTGCGACCCTCGTCGGTGCTTGGGCGCTCTATCGGACCCGTTGGGGCTTGGCGATTCGTGCAGCGGGCGAGTATCCGGACGCCGTCGAAGCCTCTGGATTCTCAGTCGTCCGGCTCCGACTGGCCGCCCTGGTGATCGCCGGCGCGCTTGGAGGACTTGGAGGTGCGTATTTATCATTGGGCATCTCTGGTTCGTTCGCGGAGAATATGACCGCGGGCCGGGGGTTCGTCGCAATCGCCATGGTGAGCTTTGGACGCTGGAAACCGATTTGGGTCTTCGCCGCTTCATTGCTTGTCGGATATGCGGTGTCGCTCCAATTCGTGTTTCAATCCAAGGGCTGGCAGGTGCCGTTCCAGTTGCTCATCGCCGCACCTTATTTTTTGGCGTTGCTGGTGCTGATCGGGTTTGGCCGCGGATCGCGGGCGCCGGCGTCACTCGGCAAGCCGTATCGGGGGCCCCTGTGAGCGATATTGCCCGGCTGACGCGGCGCGTCTCGTTTTCTAGCGGCCATCGCTATTGGATCGCCGACAAAACGGAAGACGAGAATCGCCGACTCTTCGGGACGTGGGCTTCGCCCTACAACCACGGCCACAATTATCAGCTTTACGTCACCGTCGAGGGCGCCATCGACCCGAGGCATGGCATGGTCGTCAACATAAAGGATATTGACGATATCCTGCAAACATCCATCGTCGATCGATTTGATCAGAAGAGCATCAACGACGAGATCCAGCACTTTGCGTCGCGACCCCCGACGCTCGAAAATCTCTTGCAGTACATCCGGCAGGAGCTCCATGATCTGCCCAAGGTGGTCAAGCTGGTGGCTCTTCGCCTCGTGGAAACCCCCTTGCTCGCCGCCGAATGGCACGAATCAGCCCAAGCAAAAAACACCATGACACTCATTCGCACCTATGAATTCGCCGCATCCCATCGGCTCCATGTCCCCGGACTCAGCGAGGAGGAGAATCTCGAGCTTTTCGGAAAGTGCAACAACCCGACGGGCCACGGACACAACTACATCCTTGAAGTCGCCGTGAGTGGCACGCCCGATCCCAAGACAGGCATGGCGATCGATCTCGAAGCCATGGACGCAGTCGTCGAGCGCGAGATCGTCGATCGCTACGACCACAAGAACTTGAGTGTCGACCTACCGGAATTTCGAGACAAAAATGCAACATCGGAAGTCGTCGCCCAGGAGATCTTCCGTCGACTTGAAGGAAAGCTTTCCGCGAAGCTGGAACGCGTGAGGCTCCAAGAGACCGCACGGAATATCTTCGAGGTGAGCGCTTCTTGAATCCGCCGAGAATGCGGGCAGTTATCACTGGCGCAACGGGTGGGATCGGATCCGATCTCGCAGCGCTCTTGGCGGGGGCACATCATGCGCTCGTGCTGGCAGGCAGACACGGAGAAACACTCGAAAAACTTGCTGATCATTGCCGTTCGCAAGGCGCTTCGGAGGTCGCCATTGCCCAGTGGGACGCACTTCAAGACCTTGCTGCAGGACGGCTGTCCAAAGCCCTGGAAGAGTTGACGCCCCAAGGGGAAATCGTGCTGGTTAACGGCGCGGGGGTCGCGTCATTTGGTGAATTCTCGAGCTCGGACTTTGGGTCGATCCGGGCGATGGTCGACATCAATCTCATCGGCACCATGGGAGCGACCCGTGAGCTGCTGCCGCTGATGATTGCGGACGGTACGGGGCAAATCGTCAATATCCTCAGTGTTGCCGCGACCCACGACTTCCCCGGAGCGGCTGGATACTGCGCCAGCAAAGCCGGTGCGCTCGCGTTCACGCGTGCGCTCAATGCCGAGATTCGCGGCAAAGGTGTGCGAGTCACCGCCATCATTCCGGGGGCCACGGATACTCCCCTTTGGGAAGGCAAGGGGTGGGTGCCACCCAAGGCAGATATGCTCTCGTCCCGCGCCGTCGCCGGCGTGATTTTCGATCTGCTCTCCATGCCGAAAGATCGGTCGGTCGACGAGCTGCACCTCATGCCTCCGAAAGGCGTGCTGTAAGCGAGCGGAAGCGATCTATGAATGCCCTTCGAGCGCGAACGCGGGAAATACCGGCAGATAGATCGCCCAGTCTTCGCGGGCTCGTGCCTTGAGGTAAGCAGGAAGCGAAATGTAGGGAATGAAGTGCGGACGCCGAGGATTCTTGGCGATCTTCATTCGGGCCTGCTGCGGGGTTTTGTCCCCCTTCTTCAAATTGCATTTGCGACAGCAGGCAACCAGATTGTCCCAAGACTGCGGACCACCCATCCACCGGGGGATGACGTGGTCGATCGTCAGGTCTTTCCCTTTCGAGCCGCAATACTGACACGTGTATTGGTCGCGAGCCAACACCGAATGCCGCGAGAGGCGTAGCTGAGGCAACGGGCGTCGCACGTGATAGCGCATCTTGACGATAGAGGGCGCCTGGAGATAGCCGGAAGAAGTCAACACGGATTGGCCGTCCTCGTGGATCACCTCCGCTTTGCCGAGCAGGATGAGCGCCATCGCCCGGCGCAGATTGCAGACGTTGAGCGGCTCGAAGTCCGAGTTCAGCAAGAGGACTTCAAACCCGGCCA
>JAYROD010000315.1:0-2639 GCA_041911835.1 Fimbriimonadaceae bacterium
AACAAATTCGAGAAGTGAGCGTCTACGGCCTGACCTCCACACGGAGCTGGTCGATGCTGTTTTGGGCGGCTCCCGCGCTCTTCGCGCGAACCTCGATGCGCCCGTCGGCCCGCACATAAGGGGCCGCGCCGATTCCGGAAACTGTGACGAGACTGTCCGTCGTTGTAAGGCTGTAGGTTTGGACGGTCTCGAATTGTCCCGTCGACCAGTTCCTGAGCGCGATTTCGCCGCTTGCCGCTACCGGGGAGCCGTGCGATTCGATCTTCACCGTTATCGTGTTCGGGGTGTCGACGGCAGTATGGGCGCCGACGACCGCTTCCGTATTTAGGCGTCGGCCGCCAGAGCTTTGGAGCGCACTGATTCGGAGGTAAAGGTTGTCGGAATTGACGATCTCCGCGAGACCGCCGGAAATTCGCTTTCCACTAGTGATCGTGAGGTCTTGGGCAACGGCGACGTCGGTCCCGTTAATCCTAAAGTTGCCATCGCTGACATCGAATCCCGTGTTTCCTTGGGCGTCCCTCGCCACGACCTTTACACGAGCAGTCTTGCTGAACACGTCCGGCACGGTCCAGCCCAGAAGTCCGTTGTCAGCGACTGCGCTGCCAAGCGTGATGGGAAACGTACTTCCGCCATCGAGTGAAAGCAAGACATCGACGTTGCTGACCCCATTATCGTCGTCGGTAATCCAACTGACGCTTTGCGGAGAACCAGGAGTATAGACTTCCCCGCCATCGGGACCGATGACATATGCCGTGGGATTCGTTCCTCCAAGCGGAACTGGAACGTGCATGACGATGCAATGCATCACACCCGCGGAGGCGACGATCGCATCGCAATTGATCTGCACAACTGTTTTTCCTGGCAGCGCGCTTTGATAAGTCGCCAAAACGCCTGCGTTGTATTGCGTCATCGTCGAATTCGTATAGAGTGGAATCATCGCGACGTTGTTAAAGATCACCATGTTCGTGTAAGTGTAGTGAACGCCTCCAAGCGAACGAGCTGGAATGCGATAAACCGACCATCCAGATGCGGACAGCGCATTGGCGACTCCATCGCAAATGACGTCTTGCGACGATCCGCTATCGGCCGGCCAATCGCTGATCATGATTTTGTTGTCTCCGATAATCTGCATCCACATGTCGATATGCTGTGTGGAATCGATGGAGGTCGGAAACGGCGTTTCAAACGTATTGTCGAGGCGCTGATAGTCGTACCAAAGCTGATGGATTTGCGACTCGGTAAGGCTCGGGTTCTCATTGACGACGAGCCGCGTCGCGAACGATTGATTCAGAGCATTCAAATGCATGTTCCCGCCGCCATGAACGAGCGGGATTTCATAGATTGCGTGATGCTTGTAATTTGAAAATGCGATGGGGAAAACGTCATCGTTCGGACGCGGTCGATTGTAAACATGATCGACGATTGCACGGCAATTGCCTTGATAGATGTATCGTGGGCCGTAATCTCGACACCAAATCGTATCGGTTGTCGCGACAATGAATCGAACACGTGACATATTGATACCGGCAGAAGTCAGCGTGCTGGTAACCGATGATTGTTCTGATGCGGTGTCGACCGATACGTAGGCAATTCCATTTCCGACGGGCCCGGTGACGTTTCGAATTATCTCGGTTAAGATTGCGTTTTGGCCGGAAGTCCCTTCCCAAGCGACGATCAGCCCCTCCATCGGCTCGTACTCCGCGACGCAGCGCACTGGTCCGGTCGGTGGGCTGTTGGAGTCAATAACTTGAGGTGGATGAGCCTTCCAAATGAATTGCTCGAGCTTGGTCATCGAGCGGGGGGTGTCTTGCCCTTCCGGATGGCGCCCTTGCGCGAAAGCCGATCCGGCGAGCAGAACGGCAAGCAAACTCAAACTGGCCCTCTTCACGAAATCTAGGATAGCGCAGACAGTCTGAAAGTTCAGAGCCAAGCTCGTACTGCCTCGAAGAGCTGCGAGCGGGACAATCCAAAGACCTTCTTCAGGGCGATGTCCACCGGATTTCTGCCCAGGAGCGCCCTTTGAATCGAGCTCCAAGGCGAATCATCTCCGATTTCGGTCAGCAGTGCACCGACTTTGCCTTCTCCCCCTTTTGCTCGAAGAAATTTGCCAATGATCGAGCTTTGGTCATAGGCGAGGTTTACCGAGTTCCTTTGTCGGGAAGGATCGGCGTCTCCCGAGGACCAGTCCGGCCCCATGACCCGATCGACCCACTGCTTCCCGACCGGCATCGCCTCGGACCGGTAGATGGCATCGAGGTCGGAAGGCGAGAACCAGGCCGAGGGCGGTGGGATTCTGTCCTGCCGGTTCGTCTCAGTCTCCATGAGCGTCGAAATCGCTTCGCTTAGCCAGCGTGGCACCCGGCCCTTGCCCAGATTGAGGGTGAGCACATGGGCATATTCGTGGCGAACGGCTTCGGCCATACGGCCGCTGTTCGAGAGCAGATGAAAGGGCAGGCAGATCTTCGTAAACGGGACTTTCTGGATGCAATAGCCATAGGGGCTCGTGGCCCACGGAGCGTCGACCTCTTGAACCAGGACCGTGATCCGGGTCGGCGGCCGATCTGAAATGGCCAGGCGTTGGCCAACGACGTCGATTTCGCGTAGAAAGAGCTTTTCTACCGTGTTTTGGGTCTGCTCCT
>JAYROD010000316.1:0-8529 GCA_041911835.1 Fimbriimonadaceae bacterium
AGGAGGCTCGACCAGAGGATTGTCGGTAACGCTCGATGGCAAACGAGTGAGGCCGGTCGCCGCCCTGGAGTCGCTCTCCGCGCTGCCAACTGCATGGACCACCAACGAACCATCAAGTGGTTCTTGCATCGAAATTGCCATTCCCAACTCCTCGGTTTCTACTGGCCATCTCATCGAACTGTCCGGGTTGCGATAAGCTGCTCGGAACCCGTTGGATGAATTGCGCCTTAACCCTGGTGGTGGGCCCGATCCATCGCATGAGCCGCAAGCGTCCGTAGTAATGGAGTAGGCCTATCGGCCAAAGCCTGCCGGGAGTCAATCATGAAGCCGCCGTCCAATGCCCCAACTGCCCCGTTGCCTCTCGAAAGGCTCAGCTTTGCCGAGGTTGCGACCGAGGATCAGCGCGCGGCATTCTCCCGCGACGTCGCAGTTGGATTGGCGTCGGAGCCCAAGTCCATCCCGCCCCTCCATTTTTACGATGAAGCGGGGTCCCGACTTTTCGAAGCGATTACCCAGTTGCCGGAGTACTACCTCACCCGCGCGGAGCAGCGGATACTCGAATCAAACGCTCACGAAATCGTTCAGAGTGTCCCAGGCCTCGCCGAGATGGTCGAATTTGGCAGCGGCAGTTCGAAGAAGACGCGACTCTTGATCGAGGCAGCCCTCCTGAGCCGCGATTCCATTCGATACACCCCGATCGACATTTCCGGCAGCTTCTTGCGTCAGTCGGCCCTTCGGTTGATCGAAGACTACGCCACGCTTCAAGTGCATGCGATCGCGGCAGAGTACGGTTCGGGGCTCTTAGCTTTACCCGAGCCTCAGGGCCCTCGGCTCTTCCTATTCATGGGCAGCAGCATCGGCAACCTCGAGAAGGACGATGCGATCCGTTTTCTTCGGCAGATTCGGATGGCTTGTCGTCCGGAGGACCGACTCCTCCTGGGCGCAGACCTCGTCAAGGATGTAGCGGAGGTCGAAGCCGCTTATGATGACGCTTCCGGGGTCACCGAGGCGTTCAACAAAAACCTGCTGGTTCGTATCAACCGAGAATTGGGTGGTAATTTTGTCCCCGATTGCTTCAGGCACGAAGCGCCGTTTGTTAAGGACCCGTCTTGGATCGAGATGCGCCTGGTCAGCCTCCGAGAGCAAACCGTTACGGTCGATGACTTGGGGCGCAGTTTCCGGTTCGCCGAAGGGGAAAGGCTCATCACCGAGCACTGCACGAAGTACACGATTGAAGCCCTGAGCGAGATGGCGCTCCGGGCGGGCTTTCGAGTCGAAAAATTCTGGTTCGACGACCACCGTCGGTTTACAGTCGCGCTGATGGAGCCTCTCGGCCCATGACCGGCCGAAAGGCTGAGCTAATGAGCAAACTCGCCGATGTGCGTCAACGCACGTTGTGGCTCCTGGAAGAAGTCCCAGATGACATGCTTCGAGTACGGATTCACAGCTTTTATAGCCCGATTGGGTGGCACTTTGGCCACGTCGGCAGGACCGAAGAGTATTGGGCATGCACCGAGGCGCTCGGCAGGCGGCCGCTCGATGAACATCTGAGTTTTCTCTTGGCGGATACACCGGAGAATCCAAAGGACAACCGGGTCAACATTCCGAATCGCGAGGGGCTCATGGGTTACATGGCCGCCACTCGAAATGAGGCGATCAGCGCTCTCGAGGACGCTGACCTCGAGTCGGAGAATCCGCTCCTCCGAGACGGATACGCATGGGAATTTGCCTTTCAGCACGAGTGCCAGCATCAGGAAACCATCACCGAGATGATGATGCTCATCCAAATGCATCGAGGACCCGATGTTCCATGGCAGGAGGGAGAACGCCCGGATTGGATACCGGCTGTTCAGGAGGCGTTCGTTACGATCCCAGCCGGTACGTTCTCGATGGGCACTGACGACCCTCTCACTTACGATAACGAGCAAAGGGCCCACCTCGTCGATGTGCCGTCCTTTGAAATCCAGAGTTGGCCAGTGACCTGCTACCAGTGGTTCGAGTTCATCGAAGCCGGCGGGTATCGACGACAAGAGTTCTGGTCCGAAGCAGGCTGGGATTGGCGGAATGAGAATGAGGCCGTAAGACCGTTCTATTGGCTGGGCACAGAGCAGCCGACCTCCTATTCACCACTTGGAAAGCGCCACTTACTCCCCGATGAGCCCGTTTTCGGCATTTCATGGTTCGAGGCGGAAGCCTTCACTCGATGGCGCGGGCTACGCCTGCCCACCGAAGCGGAATGGGAATACGCGGCTCGTGGCGCGGAATCCAGGACCTACCCGTGGGGAGAAGAGCCCCCGAACTCGCGAAGAGCGTCATTCGGGCTCCAGCGTTGGCGTCCGGCGACTCCAAACGAGGTCTCAGAAGGCGCTAATGCGGCGGGAGTGCTCGGTCTGGCGGGAGGGGCTTGGGAATGGACTGCGACGGACTTCTTGCCCTACCCGGGTTTCGAGGCATTTCCCTACGAGGGCTATTCCAAGGACCACATGCGAGGACTTCATAAATCCTGCCGAGGCGGTTCTTGGGCCAGCCAACCCGCCATCCTCCGAAGCTCTTTTCGAAATTGGTATGTGCCAACATACCGACAAGGCTTCCTCGGCCTCCGGTGTGCCCGATGATCGTTCTCCAGCAAGTCAGCAAGACGTTCGGCCCGCTTCAAGCCCTTCGGCCAACCGATCTGACGATCCCGGGCGAAACGACGATCGCCCTCATCGGACCAAGCGGGTGCGGCAAGTCGACCTTGTTGCGCTTGATCGTAGGCCTGATCGAGCCAACAACCGGATCAGTCGAATTCAACGGACAGAAGGTCGATCGGAATACGGTCCAGTCGATTCGCCGCAAAATGGGCTACGTTATCCAAGATGGAGGACTCTTCCCGCACCTCACCGCAGAGCAAAATGTGCTGCTGCTGAGCCGCCACCTTGGCATCCCCTCGGCAACCAGCCAAGAGCGAATCAGATTCCTTTGCAGCCTCACTCATTTTCCTGCAGATGCGCTTGCCCGATACCCGGCCGAGCTCTCTGGCGGCCAACGCCAACGCGTCAGCTTAATGCGGGCGCTTCAGCTCGATCCGGACGTGCTCCTGCTCGATGAACCCTTGGGAGCGCTCGACTCAATCGTTCGAGCTTCCCTTCAAGCTGATTTGAAGCGGATTTTCCGCGAGCTTAAGAAGACGGTCGTTTTGGTGACCCATGATCTTGCCGAGGCGGCGTACATCGCCGATACGCTTGTGCTCATGAAAGAGGGGCAGATCGTGCAGCAGGGCCCGTTCGAAGAGCTCAAATCGAATCCCAAGCTGCCGTTCGTCACTGAGTTCATTGAAGCGCAAAGGAGCTTGGTGGCCCTATGAAGCGGTTCTTGGTGCTTTCCGTACTGCTCACATCCGTAGCGCTCGCGCAGACGAACGTCGTTGTAGGCTCTAAGAAGTTCACCGAGAGCTACGTCCTGGGCGAAATGGCCAAAGGGCTTCTGGCCCAAGCTGGATTTGCCACCGAACATAAGCAAGGGATGGGGGGCACGATCATTCTATGGGAGGCGCTGAAGGGTGGGGACATCCAGGCATATCCCGAATACACCGGTACGATCAGCGAAGAGATTCTGAAGCTCAAGGGTCACGTCGGCATCGATCAACTGAGGTCGGAATTGGCAAAGCAGGGCGTCGGAATGACCGGAGAACTGGGCTTCAACAACACTTACGCTCTGGTTATGACCAAGGAGCGGGCGGGCCAGTTGGGGATTTCCAAGATCTCCGATCTCATATCACATCCTGACCTGAAGGTGGGAGTATCCCACGAGTTTCTTGAGCGCAAAGATGGATGGAAGCCTCTCTCAGCGCGATATTCACTGGCCATGCCCGACGTCAAAGGCATCGATCATTCGCTCGCCTATACCGCGCTCAAATCGGGAGCGATTGAGATTACGGATGCCTACTCCACAGACGCCAAGATCGCCGAAGACAACCTTCTGGTGCTGGACGACGATCTCGGCTATTTCCCTCAGTACAAAGCCGTCTTTCTCTACCGCAAGGAGCTTCCTGAAAAGGCGATTTCGGCGCTGGCCTCTATGGAAGGCACGTTGAATGAGACGCGGATGACCGCGCTCAACGCCGAAGCCGAGCGCACGAAAGACTACGCCGCCGCGGCGCAGCGCTATCTGACCGAGCAAGCCAAGACGGCAGTGGCAGCCGTGCCAACGGAATCCATCTCGGCCAAGATCGTGCGCCTCACGCTTCAGCACCTTCGACTGGTGGGTCTCTCCATGCTGTTTGCGATCTTGGTCGGCATTCCGCTCGGCATTTGGGCGAGCCGCCAGGGAGTCTTCAGCCACCTCATCCTCGGGGTGACCGGGATCATTCAGACGATTCCCAGCTTGGCCTTGCTCGCCCTGCTCGTGCCGATTTCCTTCTTGGGAATCAGCACGACCACGGCAGTGGTGGCGTTGTTCCTCTATAGCCTGCTGCCGATCGTTCGGGGCGTTGCGAGCGGACTTCAAGACATCCCAATCGGTATTCGAGAATCGGCCGCCGCCCTCGGGCTAGAGCCGAGCGCCCGCTTGACGAAGGTTTTCCTTCCAATGGCTTCGCGAAGCATCCTTTCCGGCATCAAGACGAGCGCCGTCATCAATGTGGGAACTGCAACCCTCGCCGCGCTTATTGGAGCTGGAGGGCTCGGCGAGCCGATCGTCAGCGGTCTCAACCTGAACGACACTGGCTTGATCATGCAAGGCGCGGTTCCAGCGGCAGTACTGGCGATTGTTGTCACGCTGCTGTTCGACCTCCTCGATCGGGTGCTCATTTCCAGGGGGCTTAGAATCAGGAGCCAGACGGCTTGATTCGCGCCTCGGAACCAGTTTATGAGCTGCGCAGGGTTCCCATCGTCGAATGCGGTGAGCCCTTGGTCGATTTCCTCGAATTCGATCCCAGGCTCGTCCTCGATCGGCCGAGATTCAAATACCGCCGCGAGACCTTGGTCCGGAGAGGAGTTGCCGAACGGCTGAGTGCGGCGGTCGACAGATTGCCAAAGGGATTTCGATTTGCGATAGTTGAAGGCTGGCGCCCCGAGCACATTCAACGGCGAATCTATCAGGCCACTTGGAACATGATCCGAGAGCGCCATCCAGACTGGTCCGACGTCGCCCTGAAACGCCTCGTAAATCGGTATACGGCGCCGATCGGAACGCGCGTGCCGCCTCCCCATTCGACCGGTGGGGCAATCGACCTGATCCTGATCGACGATTCCGGAAAGCCGTGCGACCACAATAGCCCGCATGAGCCATTCGACCCTCGAAGCTATGCCTTCGATGCGCCAACGATCAGCGCCGCCGCCCGGGAAACGAGGGCCATTCTCAAGGAGGCGCTGGAGCCTGCCGGCCTCACGAACTACCCCTCAGAGTACTGGCATTGGAGCTATGGAGATCAAGGTTGGGCCTACCGTGGAGGACACACCCACGCAATCTATGGTCCCATCGAGCCTCCAGGCTACACACCCTATGCCGAAGACCTCGTCGATGCGCCGGTCGAAAGGACCTAGGGCTTTTTTGTCGATCGAAAATCCGCTACTCGTAGTCCTGGCGACCGGCTTCAAAAAGAGTCGAAAGGCAAACGACCAACGTCTGAACGATAAGACCTGGGTGTTGCCTCAGGCATTATACGGGGGTATAACCGCAAAACGGGAATGTTTCCGTATCTTCAAGGAAGCTGGTTAGCGTCTTGGAGAGACATTTAGGAGGTGTCGTTAACGATGAAAAAGGTATTTGCTTTGATGCTCGCTTTGGCTGCGGTCGGATTTGTTCTTGCTGGCTGCAAGAAGGATGAAGCTGCCACGGATACGGGTGGTGGCACCGCCGGTACTGCTGGTACGGCCGGTACTGCTGGTACGGCAGGCGCCGGAACGGCTGGCACCGCGGGCGAGACCAAGTAATTTCGTCAAGTCAGTCGAAGAAGGCCTCAGGCTTCGCCTGGGGCCTTCTTCATTTCAGCGAGTCGCTGTTTTCGGTCGAATCGAAGCGCCTCCAAGAGGTTGGCAGCAATGAAGAGGAATCGGTCGAATCGAACGAGTTCCAGGACTCGGCGCACTTTTGATTTTCTTGGAGCGACCACGCGAATCTTAACGCCTTTTCCCTCGGAAAAGGCCACGATCCTTTCCAACATCTCGATCCCATCGCTGTCCAGACTTTCGAGTCCCGTCAGGTCAAGAATGGCCAATTTCCCATGGGTACGCGCGGCCTCAGCCACGACCGAAGGAGGGGAAATAGAAGAGGGCCCTAAATTGCCGTTGAATCGAAAGTAGGCTGCTCGAGAGCGAACCTGAACATTGACACCTGTCGTTTGGGTGGGCATATGAATTCGCCGAAGCGGTTTTCAGTGGTGCGCATTGAGCGCCCCATCTTAAAGAGTCGGATCAGACACCCGAAAGTTCCCCCGCTCAAGTGCCTAATCTCAATATTCTTACTGGATTATTCGAAGAGGACTTGGTTGTGGATGTCGCCCTGGACTTCGATCGTCCCGCCAATCAGAGCATGTCGAATCGAACCTGAGCAACGGACTCTCGCACCCGGAAGCACGACCGAATCGTCAATGAGCTCGCATTCCACGATGGCCCCATCCCCGATCACCACGCTCCCGCTCACGGATCCTGAGACGCTGCAGCCCTCCCCGAGCAGCATGTCTCCCCCTGTGATGAACCGGTTGGTCTCCAAGAACGAATCGAGCGTCCCCGTGTCGAACCACTCCCCATCGTACACCCCGGCGAGGACGGTTTCGCCTCGATCGATCAGCGCCTGAATGGCGTCGGTAATCTCGTATTCGCCCCTGGCGCTCGGTTGAAGGTCGGGCAGAACTTCCCAGATCTTTGGCCCAAAGAAATAGAGGCCGGCCATTGCGAGGTTGGACTCCGGCTGTCTGGGCTTTTCGACCAACTTGACGATCCGCCCCTCGACAACCGTCGCGACGCCGAATCGACTCGGATCTTCGACCGCCTTGACGATATTGAGGTTCGCGCAGCCGGATGAACTGAATCGCTCGGCATCATGGCGAAAGCCCTTGCTGTAGACCTCATCCCCTAAGTACAGAACGAAATCGTCCCGAGCAATGGCCTCTCGCGCGCATCCGACCGCGTGGGCCAAGCCCTTCGGGATATCTTGCCGCACGTATTCGAGCCGAATTCCGAATTTGGAGCCATCGCCAAGAGCCTGACGCATCGCCGGTTCGTTTTCTCCCACCACCAGCACGATGTCGGTCACGTTCAGGTCCTTTAAGCAGTCGAACGCATATTCGAGCCCAATGCGATTGGCGATAGGTAGCAGCGGCTTGGGGATGTGATGCGTTACGGGATACAGCCTGGTACCTTTGCCGGCGGCGAGAATGAGTCCTTTCAAGAAATTCGACTCCGATTTGGATGTGCGCCGCAATTGGCTGCGGAATGGCGCCGTCTGTAATTTTAACCCCTTGCGGTAGCATCCGACATGGTGAAGCACGGACGCGTTCTCCAATTCCTCTTCTTGGCGTCGATCGGCGTGACGGGCTGTTCACGGTCGCCTGCCCCTGCCTATCCTGATTGGACACAGCATGACGTCGCCGTTCCATCCACGGGAAGTTTTCAGCTCTACATCGAGGCAGCAGCCGAAGCGGAGCGCGCGGCGCCCGAGTTGTGCGACCGGGTCAGTTTCGTTCCGAAGATGAAGCTCGAGGCAATCAGCAAACTGAAGCATGCCGTTTCGACCCTTCAGAAAGCCGCCAGAACCCAGGCCGAGTTCCCATTCATGACGACGCCGCCGACGAAGGCGCCGCCTTACCAAAGGGGCTGGAGGCTGCTCGGAAGAGTGCTTGCTTGGAGGATCGAACGGGCGATCGCGGAAGGACGCCCAAACGACGCCGTGCTCGATGCGACCGTTGCAGCGCGGTTCGGCTTTGAACTGTGCGGTGGCTCTGCGACAGATGCATCTCTCGGTTTGGAGATCGTGCAGGAAGCGGTTCAGGCGATCGCCCCAGCGCTTGAAAAGCTGAACGCCCGCTCGCTCGAGGAGTTGGCAAAGGGTTTGGGGGCTGCCCTCGACACGAGGACCCCGCTCGCGCAAACCATCACCAACGAAGAACGCAACATGCTCACCGCGGTCCAGTGGGTGCAAGACTGCTATCGTCGACGCCAATTCGATCGATTGTCGTCCCTGATCGGACCCGATTCCAGAGAGGCAGTCGCCTACCTCAAGGACCTCGAAGCCAAGGATCGCTCGGAGCGCCCGGGTTATTTCCAAGGGTTCGCCGATGAGGCTCATGCAAGGGTTCGTTGGCTTCAGGAATGCGCCAAGCTGCCCGCAGCTTCTCGGCCGGCCGAGCCCGATCTCAAGAATGTGGTTCGACCTTGGAAACGCTTCTCGAAGCACTTTTTCGAAACATGCGATCCGCTGCTTGAGCTTTGCGATCTGACGCTCGCTCGGGTGCGATTGTGCATTATGGAGTCTCTGATTCGGCTTTCCCTACTGAAAAACAAGTCTGCGCCGGAGTCTCTTGACACATTGCCTCACAGATGGGCCGTC
>JAYROD010000317.1:0-2122 GCA_041911835.1 Fimbriimonadaceae bacterium
AAGTCCACGAGGAGTACCTTTCCCTTGAGTTGAGCCTTGGTCCAGACCTTCCCGTTGATGTCGGTCATCGTGAAATTGGGGAAGTCCTTGTTGAGCAGGATCTCGGGACCGGGTCCGGAGGGCTGGGATGCCGAAGGATTTGGGCGGATCGTCGACGCCGGGACTGAATGTTGGCCAGATTGGGCGACCACTCCTAGGGCGGTGACGCCGAGGACAACTGCGGACGAGAGATATTTGCTGAGCATCATACGTTCATCATACTGCCTCACCCGCGGAACCGAGTTCCTCCAGGTTTTGTCATTGGAGCATGAAGATTGAGGCTGAACGCTGCACCGGGTTGGCGCGGCGTTCAGCTTGGATTCCTTGGCAGAGAGTTACGGGAGAAACGTTCCGCCCATGACAGGCGTTCCGGTTGTTCGAACTACCGCGACATTCGTACCGTTCACGATGTCCGGGCGGTCCAGAGTCGTAAAGGCCTGTGCGTAGGTGAATCGTCCGAGCCCGTTGGTCGTCACATTGATGGCCGGGTTGGTGCCGATGATGATGAGATAGGGTGAATTGGGCAGTAGCCTTTCGCCCTCGACCTGGAGCTGAGCCTGATGCTCGGTTCCTTGATCCCGGATTCGCCAAACGGCTTTGCCCTTACCGTGGCCTCCCTGCCCAGCCATCATACGGGCGGTGAGATCCACACGGAATGTCTGCGCCAGAACGGCCGACATGAACGCAAAGAGCAGCACTGCAATCGTCATGAACTTCATTTCATATCCTCATTTCGAAATTTCGAACGCCATTTGGGTTCGATGACGAAAAGAAGCACCCAACAGCCCCTGTGATACAATCCGGCTCAGACCATGCCGCCGAACGACTCTCCGGCCGCGATCGAGCGGACGTTGGAACGCGCCAGAAGCGGCGATTCCAGAGCTTGGAGTGCGCTCGTCGAGCAATTCGAGAGTCTTGTGTATTCGATACCCAGGAGAATGGGCCTCTCGAGCGACGACGCCTCCGACGTCTTCCAGTCGACGTTTCTCGCTCTGTATCGGCATCTCGACCGTATCGACAATCCGGCTACTCTTCCCAAATGGCTGAGCGTCACCGCATCGCGGGAGTGTCTACGGCTCATCCGCACCTCCGCCAAGACCACACAGCTCCCTGAGAAAGAGGGCTGGACGCTCGATGAATTGATTGCCGATGAAGACGCGTCTGCCGAAGAGATATCGCTCATCGCCGTTCGGCGCTTGGAGGTGTCCCAGGCGCTGCTGCAAATCAACGAGCGCTGCCGGAATCTGCTCATGCTCCTCTACTCCGAGGAAGGCAAAGAATACCGAGAGATTGCCGATGAGCTCTCGATGCCGATAGGCGCGATTGGACCGACGAGAGCTCGGTGCCTCGAGAAGTTGCGTTCGGCGCTCCAGAAGGCGAAGTTCTTCGATAGAGATTGATGTATCAATGGGACAGATGCGCGCTTTCATTCCATGAACATGAAAAAGGCTTGTGAACAATATTGCGAAGGGATCGCCGATTTGGCGAGCGGGCTCAGCAACGCAGGGGCCGAAATTCATGTCGCGGAGTGCGCCGACTGTTTTGCTTTGCTCGGCCACCTTCGGCAGACGATCGAGGTCCTCGGGGTTGCGGAATTTCACGCTCCCATCGACGTCGTTCGGCGAGCGCAAGGGCTAATGCCGAGTCGGCAGCCAATTCTGGCCCGACTGGCGGCCAGCACCCTGCAAGCCGCGGGCGTGCGGGCGGCTCAAAGCGCCGAGGCCTTTCAGTTGCGGTTCGAGTCGGGTGACCTCAGCATTCGAATGATGTACGATCGGGAGCCCGACGGCTGGACGATCCTTGGCAGACTGTCCGAAGTGGGCTGGGAGGTTTTGGGACCACTAGAGCCGATCGAGGTAGCCAAAGACGGCTCATTCCAGTTCAAAGTGTCCGACTTGGCCGATTCTGCGATCGACCTCTTGCGCGGGGAGACGATCATCCACATTCCCAGTCCGTTGGAAGATGGCAATGCAGCCGCAAGCGATCATTGACGCGCTCGAGGCGCAGATCCATGATCGGAGCCGCTCTCGAGCATTGGCTCGGAAGTCGGCGGGTATTCCAGGGTTCGCTCGATCGCTGTTCC
>JAYROD010000318.1:0-7562 GCA_041911835.1 Fimbriimonadaceae bacterium
CCCAAGCCAGCGCCGGGCCGGCGATGAAGGGCTTGATCGTTGAGCCCGGCTCGTAGGGGTCGGTCAGGCAGCGGTTGCGGCGGGTTTCCGGGGTCGAATCCTCCAGGTTCTGCGGGTTGAACGTCGGATAGTTCGCCAGCGCCAGCACATCGCCGTTGTTCGGGTCCATGACGACCACTCCGCCTTGCCAATAGTAGGGCCTGCCCCAAGGGTCATCTCGCCTCTCCACGCGATCCTTATACACCCGCTGTCCCATGCCGCAGACCTTGAAACCTTGCAGTTCCGGATAGGCGATAGCGGGCACGTTGATATTGAGAAACGTAAGTGGCTTCCAGGGCGCTGAAACCAACATCTCGAAATTTTCCAGCAGCCATTGCTTGCCCGTGTCGTAGTGGAATGGCGCTCCTTCCGTAAAGATCGCCATGCTGATGGCGATACTCCGAATGTCGTTGATCGCGCCCTCCATGGCTCCCGCGACAGTGCCGCTATAGGTGACATCGAACCCTAGATTGGGCCCATTGTTGATGCCGCTGAGGATGAGGTCACAGCCATCCTTCCAGCCGATGGTCAGCCCGACGTTGACGCAGTCCACGGGCAGGCCGTTGACGTGAAATGCCTCGACGCCGTCCCACTCGAACGGCTTGACGCGAAGCGGATCCCGCATGGTCATCGCGTGTCCGCACGCGCTCCGCTCGTGCTCCGGGGCGAAGACCTTGACTTCGCCAAACTGCCGAGCCACTTCAACCAACGGCGCCAAACCGTCGGCGCGTACGCCATCGTCGTTGGTGATCAGGATGCGCATGGGTCATTGTGTGTACCCGGAACGGCGCCCCGCCGTGTCGGCTGGCAGGTTCCAAAGGTAATTTCAGACCATGCGGTGGTGGGCCGGGATCTATGGCACGGCGGCGCTCGCCGCCGTCGCAGGATTCATTTCGGGGACCCCCGCAGGAGTCTTCCCTTGGGTTATCTTCGCGGCGATGAGTGCGGGCGCGTTGCTGCAACAGCCTCTCCCGGGTAGGGCATCGTCCTATTTTGGATATCTGCTGATGTTCACCGGGGTTTCGGCCTTCGCCGTGAAGGCGGCCCCGATCAGTGAGCCGAGTTGGACCCTAGGGCTCTCACTCATGGTGATCATCGGCACGACGCTCTGGCTCTCTGCGCTCTTCCGAACTGATGACGATCGCCCTGACCAGAGGTGGGACAGGGTCCTTTCTTGGATTCTTTGTGCGTTCGTTGGCCTCCTGGTGGCCTATTACAGCAGTCCAGCGGGAGGAGCAGGACCCATGGTCGGATTCCTGACCCGTGTTCTGGGACTTAGCCCTGAGGTGGCAGGGGTCGTCGTGATCGTTATTCGAAAGACGCTGCACTTCACGTTCTATGGGGTCTTGGCCCTGGCGTCGGCGAGGGCGATTCGATTGAGCGGCGTCGGTAACTTACGGGCCGTGAATTTTGGACTGCTCTGGGCGCTGGCGCACGCGGTGTACGACGAACTCCGGCAGATCGGGGAAGTGGGTCGGACCGGTTCCGGATGGGATGTCCTGCTCGATCTGGCGGGCATCCTGGCGTTCCTTTCTCCTCAGTTTCGCTCGGCCTGGGTCACTATTCGCAGCAGATCGACGTCAAACTAGTCAACTAGCTATGAGGCTGTTCTGCTTTGTTTGCCTGGGCCTCCTTTTTGCCACTTTTGCGCGAGCGCAGACCGATCCAGACCGCAGAATCACTTTCACGCACACGGGCGCGCCGCTGTCGGTTCTCTTGCCGGCGCTTTCCAAAGAAACGGGAGTCAAGCTCGAAGCTTCCGGACAAATGGGGAGCCAAATCGTCGCCGTTCGACTCAAGGAAGCAACGCTGACGGACACGATGGCCAAGATCGTATGGGCTACCGGAGGCGAATGGGAAAAGATCGATGGCGGCTTCCGGCTTATCCTGCCTGCGGCAGCTCTGAAGGCGCTGACGACACGCGACCACGAAGCCCAGGTCACAGAGATTAAGAAGTTCATGGCTAAGCTGCCCGAAGACAAGGGTCCCTTGTCGGCAGAAGAAGCGCAATCGATTGCAGTCGAGTTGAACGGGATGCTGAAGCAGAAGGGGGGATTCGCCGCGCTGAGCGATGAGAAAGCGGTTCGTCACATGATTGATCTTTCAATCCGCATTCCCGAGGTTCGCGTCGCGATCATTGCAGCCCACGCGATTCCTCCCAGCGAACTTGCAAACATCCCGATCGACACTTCGGTGACCTATTCCTCACGCCCGAATCGTTCGCAGCGAATGATGCCCGCAAAGGCTCTCGCCGACATCGCGAGCCTTCGGAACGATTGGGTGTTCTGGATTAAGGCCTGCAATTCCATCGCCGATGAAGATGAACGGAAGCAACTCCTTGATCAGGGCGGCACGCATGACGCGAAGGCATTGAGTCAAGGGGCCGCCAAGGTGCTGTTCCGAGTGTTCCGATCAGACTCAGGAATCGAATTCGACTTGAGGGAATTGGACGCAAATGGAAAAGAAATTCTGAGGCTGCCGCTGGGGACCGAAGACGTGGACTTTCTGGACGCGGATAGCCGAAACGGCAAGGGCGCTCCCCAGAGCAAAGAAAAACTGGAAAGCTCTGCGGATGCAAAAGAGTATTCACGGATTTTCGGCATCGACGAGGAGAATGATTCGGCCGATCCAGGCGAAGAACTTCTTCCGCGAAAGTGGCTGGGCAAAATCGCGTCTGATCCCAATTTTGAGCCGCTATGGCTCGTGGGGGAGGAGCTTGTTCGGCTCGCAGAATTGGAGGACCGGAATTTGGTCGCGAATCTATCCGATAGATCGCTAGAAGAGACCGCAAATTGGGTTGTCGAAAGCTCGATGAATCCAGAGAAACTCCTCGATCGACTCCAGGGAGACGGTCAACAGGAGGTCTCGCGAACAGAAGGCTGGGTGACGCTTAGGCCAACCTTCCCCGTCTTGAACGACGGTAGACGATGCAGCCGCGTCGCCCTATCTCACCTTGTGAGCACATACCTTTCCAAGAGCAGAGTCGGGCTTGTCGATCTCATACACTTCGCGTTCGAATCAAAGGCCGAGCCGGTCTTCGATTCATTTGACTACACGCTTATATCGAGCTTGCTCGATGAATGCGGCAATTCTGGGCTCTACTCGGTCATGACGACGCAAGGCGCTCGGCTGCTCAGATTGTTGGGCGCCTTAAGCGCAGATTCGATCGGTAGACTCGAAATGGAAGAAACCCTCGTGTTTTCAACGGCAGACGAGCCCGCACGATCGATGATTATCGAGTTGCTCAGGAGCGATGATGCGCCGATCAAGGCCATTGCCGATAGCCC
Source organism: Fimbriimonadaceae bacterium (assembly GCA_041911835.1). Taxonomy (GTDB): domain Bacteria; phylum Armatimonadota; class Fimbriimonadia; order Fimbriimonadales; family Fimbriimonadaceae; genus JAYROD01. The sequence goes on from JAYROD010000318.1 coordinate 3,327, forward strand.
GGAAAAGGCGGACAGTGAAGAGCCAGAGGTCTCACGATCTGATCCGACCGAGCTATTCCCGAACGGAATCCCCCCACGGATCGCGTTGAGACTTTCGAAGAAGTTCGAGGATGTCGCGGTTGGAAATCGCGGTGGAGAGGAGACGCCACTGGCGAGCTTTTCCCCGCGCGAGATAGCGAACTACATGAGTGAGTCGGCCACGACCGGGCTAGACACCGGCGGGAAGAATACGCGTGGCAATCTGTATCGAATGGGAGTGCGAACGAGTTGGAAATTTAGCGTGATGCTCACGAATGAATGGAAGGTCGACTACTATGTTGTCGATATGGAATTCGACCCCAAGTCGCCACGAATGCCTTATGGATCGCTTCCAAAGGCCTATCGAGATGAAGCAGACAAGGCAAGAGCTGAAAACTCGAATATCCCACCCACGCCATAATCCGACTTGATGCGGCGCACGATTCTCATCATCCCCCACGCTCTGGCGCCGGAGGGTCGGGAATCTCTGATCAGCGAACTTGAATCGGCTCTGCTCCCACTCGTCACGCGCTCGCAATTATCGCGGCTGGTTCCATTGGCCGACTCGGCAGTTCCTGAAGCAGCTTGGCTAGGCATAAGTCCTTCCACCGTATTTCTCGCGGACGGTCCCTTGACCGTGTCCGCGCTAGGAGTCGATCCGCCAGAACGGAGTGTGCAGTTTCACCTTTCCGTTCTGAGCTGCGATGAAGTTGGCGTGGCCCATCTGCCGCAAATCTCCGCGCCGCCGGAAGATATGCAGTTGTTGCTGGAGCAGGCGGAGAAGCTGAACACCGCAGCCTTCACCTTGGTCAAGGGACAAGGCCTGGATCAAGGATTGGTGTGGGAAAAGGGCTCGCTCGATCTTCACACGCATACAGCCGGTGAGGTTTCGGGCCATGCCCTTTCTACGATGCTTCCAGAAGGCGAGGGTGAACGCATGCTCCGTCGATACATCGATGACTCGGTCAATCTCTTGTCGACCCTCGAGCTCAATCGCCGCCGCGCAGATGAAGGCTTGCCGTTATTGAATCTGCTCTGGCCCTGGGGACAAGGCATCCGTGTTCCGATGCCTAATCTGGCGGTTCAAAGGGGGCAGCCAGTTTGGGTAGAGAGCGGCTCGATGCGATTGGCGGGGCTCGCTCGAATGGTTCGGTATCGGCACGGATATCCTGCGCTCTATTACCAACGCAATCAGGAATCGGTTTTCGATCTGGGAAGGCGGCTGAAAAGCGAAAGGAGTGGCATTGCGCTCTTGTCCACGCTCGAAAACGCGCATCGTCCCGAGACACGCGAATCCGCGTTGCGATGGTTGCGATGGGTGCTCGATGGGATCGTAATGCCTCTCATCGAGCCATCCGACGAGGAATCGAGCCTCGACATGCTCCTTCCGAACGGCCGGATAGCGCCTGGGAAAAGCACCGCGCTCGGCGAGACCGATGGCCTTGCGCTGCATTGGAGAAACACGTCCCATGTCCAAAACGAGATCCCATTTGACGAGAGAGCGGTAGAGGAACGAAGGCTCCCTCGTCGAAACGTATGGGAAGTGGTGGAGGAGGCTCTTTGCGCATGAAGATACCTGGTTCGTGGCGGCCTCTCCTGTTGGGCGCTCTGCTGTTGCCGATCCCGAGCAACGCTCAGCTCACCGAACCCGAACGAAAGGGAATTGAGGACACGCTCTTCATCGGTAATATGACGCTGAAGGACCTTGAGTTCGAACGGAAGCCATTCTCCGATCCGTATCGGCTCCCTTTGGTGAATCTGGCGATCGATAAGCCCATCGAGGCAGCTAACAAGATCATGGGGCTTCACGCGGAAGCCAAGGTCGGACCGATCTCGCGGATTCTCGGCGCCGGGATAAAAGATGCGATCGGCGATCAGTGGCCCAGAGAGCTTCAGCCAACGGTGACTGCGGCGCCCGACGTGAGCAAAGTGCCCGAACCGCTTAGACAGGTCGTCGGCAATCTTCTCACGGCGCTTCAAGAAGCTAACAACCAGGTTCGGATGGCGACGAGCAAACTCTCCCCACAAGAGCTCCGTACGCTCATCGAAGGGCTACCCGTTTGGGCAGTCGAAGAGCCGAAAGTCAAATTCGATTTTGTGAAACTGCCGTCACCATCACAAAAGACTCTGCTAGATTTAATCTCGAAAGTGGAATTGTGGCGAATTCGAGCTGCAAGCGCTGCGCTGATGGACGCAGTGGATAAATCGATTCCACTGCTTAAGAAGATAAACGTCGATATTCCGAAGAAACTGAAGATCCAGGCGGGTGGGATGACGGTAGTGCTGGCCGGGAAGGGCGCAGATCTGCACGACGACACCGACGCTCGCCTGACGATCGATTTGGGCGGAAATGATCGATATATTGGGAGGCACGGAGCCGGAATCGGCTACGCGAGCGTGTTGATCGACCTCGGGGGCGACGATTTCTATGACGTAAAGGATGCGAGCGTCGGATGCGGACTCATGGGCATCGGCATTGCCCGGGACTGTGGTGGTACGGACACTTTTATTGGCAAGAGTTTGTGTTTTGGTTGTGGAATAGGCGGCGTGGGGGTCTTCATCAAGGATGGTGGAGATGACTCCTATCGTGCGACCTCATTGGCCCAAGGATATGGCCAATTCGGTGTAGGAATGTGCGTCGATACCGGGGGAGATGACCACTATGATCTCAAGCTCATGGGCCAAGGCGCGGCTCGCACTCAGGGTCTTGGTTGGCTCATAGACCGCAGCGGATCAGACGTCTATCAAGCGGGCGGTCTAAGCATGAATGAACCGCTCTTTACAGGAGTGAGCTACTCCAATGCGCAGGGCTACGGCAGCGGTTATCGGGAAGATACCGGGGGCGTAAGCGGAGGAGTCGGCTTGCTGACCGATCTCGGAGGCAATGACGCCTACATCGCCGAGACCTATTGCCAAGCCGCCAGTTATTGGTTTTCGCTCGGATCGCTGTACGACGCGAGCGGTAACGATACTTACTCTGCTTACCATTACGCTCAAGCGAGCGCCATGCACATGACGGCTGCCTATCTCTTCGATCTGGCGGGCGATGACGGATACATAGTGAAGTTCGGGGCCGCCCATGCGATCGGACACGACTACGGCGTCGCGTTTTTCCTGGATCGGTCGGGCGACGACGTTTACGCCGCCAGGGACAGCACTCCTGGAATCGGAAACGCGAACGGTCTTGGACTGTTTATCGACGCAGCCGGAGTGGATCGATATGCCGGTCCGCCGGGGAAGGGGAATCCTGCCCGAGGATCTGGCTCGTTGGGCGTCTTCGTCGACTTGAGTGGCCAAGATCTCTACCGAGAGGGCCTTTCCGATGCGTCGGCGGTCATTCGAGACGGTTGGGGGGTCGCGTACGACGAGCTCGGCCCCGCCGCTGTGCAAGGTCCCGGATCGAGCGCACCGGCCGCGGAAGCTCCGAAACCCGGTACTGCGCCCAAACCCTCGGACCAGGATCTCGCTGACATCTATCGGAAGGCCACGCAGTGGGGGGTCGGATCAGCGCAGCAAGAAGTCGCCGACAACATTAACAAGCTCATCGCGATCGGTATGCCGGCGTTCGATTGGATGATTGCCAATAGGCTGAAAAACGCGGATCGACTTCAGGTGAGAGCGTTCGTTGCGGTTGCCTCTGGAATCGGGCAACCAGCCAAGGAAGCAATCGCCCTCAAGACGAGCGGCGCGGATGAGGATGAGGCGCGCGAAGCGCTCCAGATCTGCATCGACGGAGTCTTTAAGGAAGCTGGTCCCTTGATTCCGGCGATTCTTCAGAAGGGCGTCAACAAACGGCTGGCGGTCCGGGCCGCTGGCGCGCTTGGCGCGAACGCCGCCGTCCAAGATCTGATGCCGATTACACTCGATAAAGATCGCCTGCTGGCCCTCGACGCGATGATTGCACTCGCCCAAATCGGTGACGAGCAGGCCGTCTCGACAGCTCAATCTCTGTTGCTCACGGGCGACTTGCCCATGCGCAAAGCGGCGCTCGGACTGCTCGCCAAATTTCCCAAGACCGGACTCACCGCCGGCCAGGCGATGATTCTGCAGGACGACGAGCACGAAGTACGCATGGGGATCGACCTCTTGGGCTCGATCGGAACTCCCGAGGCGCTTGACGCTATCGGACCCAAGCTGATCGACCCGCGCCCAGGCGTCAGGATCGAGGCCATGGTAGCCCTCAATGGCCGAGTCCCGCAGGCATATCGCTCGTATCTC